>AWGX01000695.1 GCA_000495415.1 Smithella sp. ME-1
TTTGCTAATTGTGACACAGTCTCCTGATCGGGAATCCATTTTTTATATATTAGCAAAGAGGAAATCACTTCTTTCATTAACTAGTATGGTGTCCCCATGTTTCCAGTTTTTCTCGACCTCAAGCTTCCTCGTAATAATATTTAGATATATTTATCCCGTTCTTGCCAGATCCAGTTTCCCCTGCCATTTCCAAAGCAACGTTTCTTTTAAAATTGCATGTTCCGGTTTTTTCAAAAAGGGATCTTTCTCTGCCAGTTGAAAAGCGTCTTCTTTGGCATCGTTTAAAATTCTCGCGTCGCGAATGATGCTGGCAATGCGAAAATCAGGCAGGCCTGATTGTCTTGTTCCCAGAAAATCTCCCGGTCCGCGTATTGCCAGATCTTCTTCGGCAATGGCAAAACCATCTGTTGTTTTTTCCATCACCTTTAATCTTTTTCGGGCATCAGCCGAACATTTATAATCGGCAAGGAGAATACAACTTGATGGAATATCCCGTCGCCCTACCCTGCCGCGCAGTTGATGCAACTGCGATAAACCGAAACGCTCGGCATGTTCTATTACCATCAAAGATGCTCTGGGCACGTCAATGCCCACTTCAATGACTGTCGTGGAAACAAGAATGTGGATTTTATTTTCCAGGAATTCGCGCATGATTTTATCTTTTTCTTTATCTTTCATCTTGCCGTGAATTAGTCCCACATGAACGTCGGGGAATATATCCTTTTGCAGATGGGCAGCCATATTGGTAGCGTCTTTTAAATCAAGAGTTTCGGATTGTTCGACCAAAGGATAAATGATGAACACTTGATGGTCCTTTTCCAGTTCTGCTCTTATCGCCTGATAAACTTTGTCTCTCTTGCTTTCCGATACCAGTATAGTCCGTACCGGTTTTTTGCCGGGAGGCATTTCATCGATTACGGAAACATCCAGATCTCCGTAAACAGTCATGGTCAATGTTCGCGGAATCGGCGTTGCTGTCATAACCAGAACATCGGCATTGATTCCTTTGGCACGCAGTGTTGCCCTCTGCATAACACCGAAACGATGTTGTTCATCTATAACAACCATTCCCAGTTTATGAAAATCAACATCTTCCTGAATTAACGCGTGAGTACCGATGACTATGTTGGCTTCGCCATTTTGAATTTGGTTGATTATTTCGTTCCTTGCCGAATTTGTCATGCCTCCGGTTAGTAAAACTGCCTGCAAACCTAATTGCCCCGCCCATGCATTGATGGTTTCAAAATGCTGTTTAGCCAGGATTTCCGTAGGCGCCATGATCGCCGCCTGATAAGAGTTCTCGCATGCCGTCATCATTGCCGCCATCGAAACTATCGTTTTCCCGCTGCCGACATCGCCCTGCAGAAGCCTGTTCATTGCTGTTTCTCTGGCCATATCAGCCCTTATTTCATTGATTACTCTTTCCTGAGCAGATGTCAGACTAAAAGGCAGAAGTTTCAGAAACTTGTTTAAATAATTTCCATCGATATTGAATTTAATACCAGCATCGATAATCCGTCCCTTTTTCTTGATAGCCATGCCCAGTTGAAAAAAGAAAAACTCATCATAAATTAAACGACGGTGTGCCTCCGATCGAAAGTTTATAAACTTCTCCGGCGATTCATCATCGCCGGGAAAATGAACGGACAGCAGCGCTTCATGAATATTGAGCAGATTTCGTTTTTCACAAATATTGTAAGGTATCGGCGAAGTCACATAACGCGAATAATTTTCCAGCGCGAAGTGCATCACCTTACGGAAATATTTCTGATTCAGGCCTTCAGTTTCGGAATAAACCGGCACTAATCTTTTAAAATTTAAAAGATTATCTTCATCCTTATCATCCAGTATTTCATAATCAGGATGAATCATTGATTTGCCGCCGTAATCGGGTCTCACTTCTGACGTAAATATTACTTTGGTTCCCTTCTTAAAAATGCCCAGCAAATAAGTCATTTGTCCTTTGAACCATTTCGCTGTGAGATTTGCCGTACCATCGCTGATGATTACTTCCAGTATTTTCTTCCTTCCATAATAACGATACTGTGCTGAATTTACGTTACCCACGGCACTTTGGGTTTTTTCGACTTCCAGACGGTTTATTTTTTTTATTTCCCGTCTGTCTTCATAAGTTCGCGGCAAAAAGAAGAGAAGATCTTCCACGGTGGCAATTTTTTTGGCGGCAAACCGTGCAGCCATTTTCGGTCCGACACCTTTCAAATATTGGACCGGTAGATTAAGTTTGGCCAACGCTTCTTTCAAATCGGATATCCTTTGAATCGTCTGCCGGTCGGAAGGAGTAGTTGTTTCTCCGGCTTTTGCAGAATTAACGATACTTTTCATTTTGCCCAATATTGAAGTCGCATTTTCAATTTTATTTTTCTTTAGCTCCATTTTCTGCCAGTCGTAATCGGAAAATATTGCCAGCAGATCTTCCACCCGACGCAAAAACTCGTCATCGGTAACGGACGTCAAAGAACTTTTCAACAATGACAATAAGTTCAAGATGGTTTTACCCAAATCTTTGATGTGAGGAAGATTTTTAAAATTATCGCGAGATGCAAAAATCAAAGGATTTTCTATTTTTTGCAGAATCTCTTTTATTGAATCCATTTAAGTCTCCGCATTATAAAATTGGTAAACCTAAATTTCTCATTGAAATAATTACCTTTTCGTTAACAAAAATATTGTGTTTACGCAAGGAATGATTGACTTAAAAGCTGATTTACGTTACACAAGGCAACAGACTTTTTAAAATAATCAAATTCATCCAGAGGCGATATGACAACTAAAACTACTTATAAAGACGCAGGCGTGGATATTGATACAGCTAATGAATTTGTGGAACGAATTAAGCCATCAATAAAGACAACCGCGCGCAAAGAAGTTGTTTCCGGTATTGGCGGTTTCGGCGGCCTTTTTCATCTTAATCCTATCAATTATAAAAATCCCTTGCTGGTTTCTTCTACCGATGGTGTAGGCACCAAACTTAGAATTGCTCAGTTACTGGACAAGCATGATACGATCGGTATCGATCTGGTAGCCATGTCGGTAAATGACGTGGTTGTTCAGGGCGCTGAACCATTGTTTTTCCTCGATTATCTATCTACAGGAAAAATAGAATTAGAAAAGAGCGTAAAAATTATTGAAGGAATTACCGAAGGATGCAGGCAAGCCGGCTGCACACTCCTGGGCGGCGAAACTGCTGAAATGCCCGGTTTTTATAAAGCCGGGGAATATGATCTTGCCGGTTTTTGTGTCGGCGTGGTGGAAATGGACAAATTAATTAACGGTTCCACTGTCAGCGTCAGCGACCGGATTATCGGATTGGCATCCAGCGGTTTACACAGCAACGGTTTTTCCCTGGCCAGAAAAGTCCTGTTGGAAAAAGGTAATTTAAGCGTTAAAGATAAAGTTCCCGGCTTAAGTAAAACCATCGGGCTGGAAATGCTGGAACCGACACGAATTTATGTTAAACCGCTGCTGAATCTCTTCAAGAATTTTAATATCAAAGGTCTGGTGCATATAACCGGCGGTGGATTTTACGACAATATTCCGAGAATAATTCCCCAATCATGCCGGGCAGTAATAAATAAAGGCAGTTGGGATATACCACCTATATTCAGCGTTATTCAGGAAACAGGCAATGTTGAAGAAAAAGAGATGTTTCGTGTCTTCAACATGGGCATAGGAATGATGATTATTGTTTCTGAAAAAGAATGTGAGGAAGTTCTTAATCGTTTGGAAGTCCTGGGTGAGAAAGCTTATCAGATAGGCTTCATAGAAAAGAAAGAAGATAAGCAAGAACAGGTTCTTATAGCTGAAGGTTAAAAAAGAAATGGCTGATTTATTGAAATTGGGAGTTTTGATTTCCGGTAATGGTTCCAATTTACAGTCGATTATTGATAATATCGAGAAAGGATCATTAAAAGCGATCATCAAAATAGTTATCAGTAATAATCCTGATGCCTACGGACTCACCAGAGCAAAAAAACACGGGATTCCCTTTATTGTCTTAAAACACACAAATTTTAAAAATAAAGAAGATTTTGATTCGGAATTAGTAAGAATTTTAAAAAGCAATAATGTCGATCTGGTCATTTTAGCCGGGTTTATGCGTATTCTTACTTCTGTACTTTTGAAAGCTTTTCCCCACAAAATAATGAACATACACCCTGCCCTTCTCCCGTCTTTCCCGGGAATTCACGGACAGAAACAGGCTGTAGATTACGGCGTCAAAATATCCGGCTGCACAGTCCATTTTGTAGACGAAGGAATAGACACCGGACCGATTATAATTCAAAGAGCTGTTCAGGTTTTAGATGACGATACCGAGGAAACATTGGCCGCAAGAATATTAAAGGAAGAGCACCGGATTTACCCGCAGGCAATTCAACTTTTTACAGACGGCAGAATAGAAATAAATGGGCGCAAGGTTCGAATCAAAGCTGAAAAATAAACGTCTTCTCATTTTCCGGGGAAAAAATTAATTTATGTATGATTTAATTGTAATAGGTGACGACCTCTCTTCCCATATTGCCGCCGCAGTTGCCTCCCGCCAAAAAATAAAAACAGTTTTGCTAACGGAAAGCGGACTGGGAGAAACCTGTACAATCGGAGGTTTTGTTTTTAACCTGGATTCCACACCTCTTGCCGGCTTCAGTGAAAATCAGATATGCCACTCAGTTTTAACCAAACTGGGAATTCTCCCCATCGAAGAGCAGGGAGATTTATTAAATCCTGCCTACCAGATAATTCTACCCGAACATCGGCTGGATTTTTTCAACGATAAAGACTTACTGATTCAGGAAATGACAAGAGAGTTTCCGCAATTATCCGGAGTAATTAATTCCTTTTATAATGCCGTTGTGAAAAATTCCGATATAGTCGGCAAATGGTTTCAAGATCATCCGTTTATTCAACCTAAAAGTATCAAAGATTATTTTGAATTTCTTAAACTGATACCGCGTTTAATTAAATATAAATTTTATAATACCAAATTCAGGTGGATTTGTTCAGGAAACGCTTCATTCAGAAAGGTTATGGAAGCACAACAGGCGCTGCTTTCCTTTTTTTTAAAAGATCAAGATTCCATTTTTTCGCATTTCCGATATTCCGCTCCTCTGCGGGGAATTTATAGTTTTTTACAGGGCAAACAAACATTATTAAACTCTTTAATAAATGAAATAACATCCTCTCAGGGTTTGTACATTAATAATTGTGAAATATCGTCAATTAAAAAAGATAAATTAATTGAAGTCAACTTTACGAATGACAACGGCGACACGACCAAGATTTCTGCCGATAATTTAATTGTCAGCACAAAATGGGAAAAAATTAATCTGCTTTTTGAACGTAAAAATCAAATCACTCTCGATGATTTAATCAGACCCGTTAAAGTTTCTCATCATCCTTTTACAATTCATCTTGGTATTCGCCAAAATTCTGTTCCTGAAAAAATGGTCAGACACGTTGCCGTAATTACAGATGTAAACAAAGATATTTATGATGATAATCTTATAATTTTAGAATTAAGTTCACCGGATGACGAAAAAAATACTTCTTCAGGAAAATGTTCATTATCAGCAACCGTTTTCCTTCATGACGATCCAATGATCTGGTCCAACGAGAATCTAACGGCAACGGCGCGATCAATAGTTGAGCGCCTCGAATTTTTCCTTCCTTTTTTAAAAGAAAATATAGAAGTCTTCGATATAAAAGAATCTATTAATATTTCCAGAAAGCAACGCAATATTATCAATCCCAGATATCAATTGCGAAACTCTTTCATTACCGGCTTTTCCGCAAAAAGCAATAAAACCAAGTTCAGCAATATTTTTCTTACCGGGGCATCATTACTAATGGACGCCGGATTCGATGGAGAAATAATTTCCGGTGTAAATGCCGCAAATTGCGTTGCGGGAAAAAAGAAGTGATTTATGAAATACGATTTCTCCATAAAAAATTTAGGTAAAAGATTAATTAAATCTCCACTGAATATTAGTAATTTTACAAATGATCAAAAAAGATTACTATTCAATTCCCATCTGGATAACTACTTATCCTACAGCGATAAAAAAGGTCGTCCACTTTCCGTGGAACTTGCCGGACCCCGCGATAAAATATTTTTTAATCCGCTCCGAACAAAAGCGGCTATTGTGACCTGTGGCGGTATTTGTCCGGGTATTAACGACGTCATCAGATCAATAACGATGACTCTCTTCTATAGTTATAATGTAACTGAAATAGTTGGTGTTAAATATGGTCTACGGGGATTAAATCCCGTTTACAAGCTTAAATTCGTTAAACTCTCTCCTGACACAGTTAAAGACATAACAAGCATCGGCGGAAGTATACTTTCAACCTCTCGTGGACCGCAGGACCCCGTAAAAATAGTAGATTTACTTTCCGGATCTAAAATCAATATTCTTTTTTGCATCGGAGGAAGCGGTACAATCAGAGCAGCCGAGCAAATAACTGCTGAAGTTACCAAAAGAAAACTAAAAATAGCTGTTGTCTGTGTTCCCAAGACAATTGATAATGACCTTGATTTAATTCAAAAATCATTTGGTTTCGATACGGCAATAGATAAAACAGTCGAAGCTATTAAAAGCGCTCATGTCGAGGCCAAGGGAGCGTTCAATGGCATTGTTTTGATTAAGATCATGGGACGTTTTTCCGGTCATATCGCCTGTCATGCGGCACTTGCGCAAAACGATACAAATTTCGTTTTGATTCCTGAAGTACCCTTTGATCTTCAAGGACAAAACGGATTCTTATCATTATTGAAAAAGCGAATAATATTAAAAGGTCATGCGGTAATCCTGGTTGCGGAAGGAGCCGGCCAGGACATTATGAGAAAAAAGTCATTCCCTGTAGAAAAAGATCCTTCAGGCAATATTCGTCTATTAGATATAGGGCTATTTTTGAAAAACGCGATAGAAGATTACTTTAAAAAAAATGGCCAGGAAATCAATCTAAAATACATTGAGCCCAGTTATTTAATCCGCTCGGTTCCGGCAAACGCCTCGGACAGCATTTACTGCAATTCGCTGGGACAGTATGCCGTGCATGCGGCAATGTCCGGGAAAACCGGAATTCTTGTCGCTTTAATGAAGGATGAATATGTTCATCTTCCATTAAATGCAGTTGGTTCCAACCGGAAAATCGATTCTCAGAACAATATCTGGCTGCGTGCTCTGGAAACGACCGGCCAGCCGGCATCAATGAAAAATTGACTGCGTTAAAATAAACTCGAAAAAATGCTTGCAAAATATTCACTTATAGTTTAGGAACGTCGCACAATTTAGGAGGATATTCAAATGTCACGTGTTTGTGAAGTATGCGGTAAAAAGCCATCAGTCGGCAATACGGTGAGTCATGCCAACAACAGAAAAAAGACGGTATGGCACCCAAATTTGCAAAGATTACGCTGTGTTGATGATAAAACCGGATCTATTAAGAGAGTTAAAGTCTGTACGCGCTGTATTCGTTCCGGATTTGTAAAAAAAGCTATATAACAGTGGGAAGCCAACCGTAATTTCTGATAGTCTGAGCCGTTTCCCGAAGAAATGATTCATCATCGTCAATTAAATCTGTAGCGTACTGGAATAAACTCTTTACATTATCATAGAATAACTGGTCATTACTTTTCAGGCCGAATTTTTCTCTATAAAGATTAATTCGGCCTGAAATATTCATGATGCCTTCCATTCCTTCTTTAGTAATATAGGAAGAAGCCTTCTTCATTATTTCATCTATATCAGTTTCTTTAAAATCATATAGCCAATTGATTGTGGCGACGAATTCGTCCATTTTATTTCTTGTGGTATAATTTATCGAGTCTACCAACAGATCAATAGTCTTTAATGAATTAATTTGATTTAAAATAACAAGGTCATAAATCATCTCAATAATTAGATGAGACTGATAAATCGCTTCCTCATAAGATATGTTTTTTTCGATAATCTTATACAGATCCAGGATGGAATTTATTAAATGTTTACCTTTAAGATATGAATATCCAAGAGAATTAGCGTCAAAGTCTTTATGTCCATCGGAACAAATATATCCGTAATGAGACAGATCATCTACCAGTAGATGAAACATAACATAAGCCGACTTTGAATATTGCGCCGGTATTTGCAAAGACCTTTGAATATTATGTGTTTTAGCAGGACTGATTTGCGGATGAATTGTTAATAAATCCGGAACAATGTTATAAACATAAATATCCGGTTCAACATTTTTTAAATCCGCAGCAGTTAAGAATTTCTGCAGGAAATAAGTGTGGGTCAACATGAACATATTAAACATCCCTTCACGATTATACTTGTTGCTGTTTTTCCGGATAATTAATTTCTTCCATTTGATATTTATTTTTCAGGTCGTTAATGACGTTTTTTATCTCTGAAAGAAAATCCGGAATAATGGAAACCTGAATTATTGCAGCTCGGGGGTCTGTTGTTGTTACCGTGGCCATCCCCTCATATCCTTCAATGATGAATTGTATTATAGAAATATCTTTTCGCTTTAATTTATAATATTTTTTGACCATTTTAACTTTTTTATTATCATCGATTAGTTTAAAGATCAATAATCAATGAGCAATGATCAATGAGCAATTGACGCAGGAATTTAAAGACTGTATGATTAATTAAAAACTCGGAGCAAATCATGCGTACGAACAGAGTTATACTTGTCTTATTATCACTAATCGTTTTGTCCTGTTCTGCAACTAACTCCAATATCAGAAGTATCACTGATAGCGATATCGATATCAGTTCGTTTTTAAATAGGGCACCAAAAACAGAGGAACATCCTAACGCCGGTGCAATTCTCCTGGATTCCTACAGTTATATAGAATTTTACGCCGACGGTACCAGCATCTCCCGAAATTTGATTCGTATTAAAATATTTAATGAGCGTGGACGCATTTATGCATCTCGTTCATTACCTTATCGTGAAGGATATCAACGAGCCAAAATCCTTTTTGCCAATACCATCAAACCTGATGGAAAGATTGTTACTTTGGATACTAAAGATATTATTGATTCTTCACAGTATGAAGGTTATGAATTTTATACAGACATTAAAGTAAAACGATTCACCATGCCGGCAGTTGAAGACGGTTGCATAATTGAATATGCTTACGAAATAGAAAATTTACAACCGGTTTTATCTTTTGACTATTATGACATCTTTTTCTGCCGCAATATTTTCCCTATAGAAAATGATACATTAGAAATAGTCCTGCCATCCGGTATTGAATTAAAATACAAAAAGTTTCAAACAACGCTTACTCCTCAAATAATATCCTATGGCAATAAAAGAAGGTATATTTTCAATAACACTAAGCAAAAAGAAATAATTCCGGAATCCAGAATGCCTTCGATTTATGACAGTAATATTTTCCCTCAGGTTTCTTTCTGGACGCTCGACGGCTGGGATATCATTTCCCGATGGTATATAAACATCTTTAAAGAACAGATGCAATCCGACCGTGAATTGGAACGTTTTACAAAACAACTTATTTCCGGTAAAAATACCGATGAAGAGAAGATCAATGCTATCTTTAATTTTGTTTCTCAGAATATCAGATATATAGCAGTCTTATTAGGTCCTCATACTCACATACCTCACAAAGCTTCTGAAATATTCCAAAAAAGATATGGCGACTGCAAAGATAAAACAGTTCTTTTACTTACTATGCTTAAAATTGCGGGTATTGAAGGAAAGCCTGCTCTTGTCCCGGCTAATGGCAAATATTTTGATGAATCTATACCTTCTTTAAATGCTTTTAACCATATAATCGCTGTTGTTCCAGCTTCAAAGAAATATTTATGGCTCGATGCAACTAATGAAACAGCTGCCTTCAATTCAACTCCTTTTCTTATTCCAACAAAAGTTTTTGTGATTAACAATGACGGCTCTTATCGCTTTATTAAAACTCCGGATTTGGACAATAAAAAGGATTATTACAGTGTTGATATAAAATACAATATTAACAATGAAGGCAACGCGTCTATCGATTATATTCAAACTTATTTCGGAAAAGCCGCTGAATCTGTCCGGTATTCTTTTAAATATGCTCCACCTGAACAAAGGAAAAAATATTTTGAAGATCAGGGTATCGAGGTTAAGGAATTTAATCTCGGCAGTTTTACGGACACTCAAAAACCATTTACAATCAAACTTTCCGGAGATTTTAAGAATCTGGCACAAAAACTTGATGAAGAAACAATGGTCTTATCCAATATTATTACTTTTGATTCTTACCGGGATATAACCGCTACCAATAAACGCCAATATCCTGTTAGCTTAAAAAATTCATTTTACTCGACAGAAAACTATTCTTATAAATTTCCTGCTGGATTTAAAATAAAAAGATTGCCACCGGCCTTTACGTTTAAAACGCCATTCAAATACAGAGATGAGAAATACAGTTTTAAAGGCAATACTTTTAATGTTCATCTGAAAACGGAAAACATTGAACAAACCATTAAACTGGAGAATATTATTGATTTTAAGAAATATGCCCTTGAATTGCAAAAGCACGAATCATCAATAAAGAACTTTATTTTCGAAAAGAAATAGCAAATACTTGACATCAACCGCGGCACTGATATTATATAACAAAAGAAATAAGGGAAACAATGACAAAACCTAAACAATTGCCGGCAACAAAATGGAAATTAATGGAATCCGGCGATAAAAATATCGAAAATTTACTGACTAAAGAATTTGGAATTCTCCCGATTGTATCTCAAATTCTGGTCAATAGAGGCTTTCAGGATAAGGAAGAAGTCCGTAATTATCTCTACCCTTCCCTCAATAACCTGCACAGTCCTTTTTTAATGAAAGATATGAAAAAGGGCATTTCACGTTTATTAAAGTCTATTTACGAACACGAAGAAATTATTATTTACGGAGATTATGACGCTGACGGAATAACTTCCGTTGTTATCCTTTACAAGTTTATCAAAGAAATTACACCAAATGTAAATTATTATATTCCCGACAGAGTGCAGGAGGGTTACGGTTTAAATATACCAGCCATCGATAAATTCAAAAGAAATAACGTCAAACTAATCATCTCTGTTGATTGCGGTATATCCGACCTGGAACAAATTGCTTATGCCAGAACACTCGGTATTGATACTATTGTCTTGGACCACCACGCGATATCAGGTCCGCTGCCCGCAGCCATTGCTTCAATAAATCCGAACCGTGAAGATTGCGACTTCCCCTTCAAAGGACTTGCCGGTGTGGGCATTGCTTTTAACTTTCTTATCGCCTTGCGCGGAAGATTGAACAGAGAAGGATTCTGGAAAAACAGAAAATATCCTAATTTAAAAGAATATCTGGATATTGTCGCGCTGGGCACCATCGGTGATATCGCGCCTCTTGTTGATGAAAACAGAATTTTTTCAAAAATAGGTCTGGAATTAATTACCGAAAGCCAACGACCGGGAATCAAAGCTCTCAAAGAGGTCAGCGGTGTTGATAATCAGAACATAGATTCTTTTAAAGCTTCTTTTTCTCTTATTCCCCGTATCAATGCCGCCGGTCGCATTGCTTCCCCACTGGATGCGGTGGAATTACTTTTAACTGATAACCTTGAAGAAGCACGGAAATTGGCCAAAAAACTTGATTCCTATAACCGCCAGCGACAATTGATGGGAAAAGAAATCATTAATGAAATCCTTGAACAAATAAGAATTAACCAGAATATCGGCAAAAGAAATGCCCTCGTTTTTATGTCCGATAAATGGCATCCGGGAATTATCGGTACAGCAGCATCACAGCTTGTTGATCTTTTTAATCGTCCGGCATTCGTCATAAGCTTAAACAACGGTATAGGTAAAGGCTCGGGAAGAAGTATTCCAGGTTTTAATATTTACAAAGGCATTCAACAATGCGCATCTCTCCTGCTTTCTTATGGCGGACATTGTTATGCCGCCGGTTTCTCCATCAAAGAGGAAAACATTGAAAAACTTACTTCTTTTCTGGAAGAAATAATTTCCAGCAGTCTTCAACTGCCGGAACTTCTTTTACAAACAACTATCGATGCGGAATGCCATCTCGCAGATATCAATATAAATTTAATGAACCAGATAGAAATGCTTGCACCATTCGGCAGTAACAATCCTGAACCGGTACTTTGCGCCCATAATATAAAAGTTTCTGCGCCTATCATTGTCGGCAATAACCATCTGAAAATGTGGCTCAATAGCGATGGTATCTCCCGTGGTTCCATCTGGTTTTATATGGGTGAACATCTCCCCGCCGTTAACGGCTCTAATATAGATATAGTTTTCACACCGCAAATCAATGACTGGAACGGTTCTTCTGATATTCAGCTGAAAATAAAAGATGTTGAAGTAATTTCCTGAAAAAAAGAACCAGAGACGAATAATGAAGAAAGCCACCAAAGCAGTCCTATTTAACGCTCTTTTATTCCCGGGATGGGGACAAATTTATTTAAAGCAATATAAAAAAGGCGTGTTAATAATTTCGGCCATCATGGCAGGAACTTTATCAATTTTGTGGTCTGTGATTCAAATTACCAGAGATACTTTGAAAATCGCGCCTTTCAAGAAAGGAACTGTCACTTTTGATGCAGTTATCCAACTGGCAATTAATTCGATAAAATCAATGAACTGTTTTCATTTATCGTTGATTCTTTTTTTCATGCTGTTACTTTGGATTTTTTCCATGATCGATGCGTACAAATCAGGGAAAAAGCTACAAGGAGTTATTTCAGTTTCAAATCAAAGATGATATCGAG
>AWGX01000696.1 GCA_000495415.1 Smithella sp. ME-1
CCTTTTCTAGTCTTGATTATCGTATTTGGATCAGAAGAAATCTTTACGGCTTTGGTTACTTTTTTTATTATCGCGGGAGTCTGGGAATACAATCACATGGTTTTCGGGAAAGGTTTTGTAAAGGAAAAGACGGAAGGTCTGATTCTGGCGTTAGTTATTCCTTTGGTTGTCTTGTTTGGAAACAGTCAGCATTTGCTTGCCGTGTTGGCCTTATCCGTGG
>AWGX01000697.1 GCA_000495415.1 Smithella sp. ME-1
TGGCAAAGACCTTCAAGGGTTGCTTTGACCAAATTATGAGGATTATGAGACCCAAGACATTTCGTCAAAATATTATGGACGCCGGCTACTTCCAATACTGCTCTTACAGCGCCTCCGGCAATCAAACCTGTTCCTTCAGAAGCCGGTTTTAATAAAACTTTGCCTGCACCGGCGCGTCCTATAACCTCGTAAGGAATCGTCTTGGCTAAAACGGCAACCTTC
>AWGX01000698.1 GCA_000495415.1 Smithella sp. ME-1
GTAAATCCTGATCTGATTTATCCCAACCAAATTATTAAAATTCCTCTCTATCTAATTAAAAAAGAAATTCCAGGGGAAGAAGTCACTGCAACAGCGGAAACCATACCTCCGGAGGAAACACCAGCATTCGAAGATCAGGCTGCGGAGGAACAGGCCGCCTTGCCTCCAGAAGCTGCAAAAGAAGAGGCAAAGAAAGAGTCTGTACAAGCAATAAAAAGTTCCCTGATCAATAAGAACATCCTCATGTCAAGTGGTTATATCGCTGATACAATTCCCGATGCAGGCCGTGTTAATGATCTCTCTGCAAAACAATTAGTCTCCGGTAGTGATGATATTATTTATCTTGACACTAATAATCCAACCGAAGTTGGAGATAAGTTTTACGTAATAAATTCCTCTAAATCAATAAAGCATCCTATCACGAGGGAAAAGATGGGGTATGTCATTACGATTAAAGGAATAGTTGAAGTATTAAAAGTTAATAACAAAGAAACAATAGCAAAAATTACTAAATCCTTCAGAGAAATTAATGCAGGTGACCGCCTTGATTCCTATTACGATATAGAACCTTCCCTTACCGAAGG
>AWGX01000699.1 GCA_000495415.1 Smithella sp. ME-1
TCCCGTTAATGTTAATGTAAGCGAATTAAAGGAAATATTTAAGAAAGACCGGATCAATGTGCACGTCGGACTGGGAGCGGGAGATAAGTCATACTTTGTTTATACCTCTGATCTTTCATACGATTATGTAAAAATAAACGCCGATTACACGACCTGATCACCGAAATTATTAATTTTATTGCAGGAAAAACGGTTATTAAAGCTTGATTATTTAAAATGTTTGTGCTAAGTGCCGCCAGATAAATTTCGCACATCTTCGGATTGCCGGTATGTTGCTTAAAATTTAAGTTTGCCGCGCAAGTTGATGAAGGTGGAGGAAAAAACAAAACAAGGAGATAAATATGTCAGCAATTTCAATGAAACTTTTACTGGAAGCCGGTGTTCACTTCGGACATCAGACCAACAAATGGAATCCCAAGATGAAACCATACATCTTCGGGGCGAGAAACAACATCTACATTATCGATCTTCAACAGACCGTCGGACTGTTTCAGGCGGCGTATAACTTTATGATTGATGTTGTCAGTCAGGGTCAGGAAGTGCTTTTTGTGGGA
>AWGX01000700.1 GCA_000495415.1 Smithella sp. ME-1
CCCCTTATTATTGTATCCGGAAGTATCGGTGAAGAAACAGCCGTAGAATGTATGCGTTTAGGCGCACAGGACTACGTCATGAAGTCCAGGCTTTCCCGTTTGTGTCCGGCTATAGCCAGAGAATTGGAAGAAGTAAAAACCAGAAATAAACAAAAGCAGGCTGAGGAAGAATTACGCCAGAGTGAGGAAAAATATCGCACCATTATTGAAAACATTCAGGAAGGCTATTTTGAAATTGATCTTGCCGGCAACTTCACTTTTTTCAACGATTCAACGTGCCGATGCCTTGGCTATTCTAAAAAAGAATTGATAGGCATGAACTACAAAAAATACACAGACAAAGAAAATGCGAACAAACTATTCAAAGCTTATAACAAAACCTATACAACAGGAACAACCAGCCGTTTACTTGAGTACGAAATTATTAAAAAAGATGGTACGAAAAGGCAGTTGGAAGGTTTTGTATCACTACAAAAAGACTCATCGGGAAATCCTCTGGCATTTAGAGGAACTGTTCGTGATATCACCGAACGCAAACAGGCGGAAA
>AWGX01000701.1 GCA_000495415.1 Smithella sp. ME-1
CACCCTCCTTTTAATTTCCTCCCCTCAAGGGAGGAAAAATAAAAAATGAGAGACAGCGAGATGAAGATATCTTTAACCAAAGAACCTACGAATATCATCATAACCGGTGTCGGCGGGCAGGGGAATGTCATGGCTTCGCGCGTACTGGCCGGAATGCTGGTGAACGCGGGCTTTATCGTCATAATCGGTGAAACTTTCGGCATGTCCCAGCGCGGTGGTTCCGTGATGAGTCATTTGCGCGTGTCTTCAAATTCCGTTTTAAGTCCTCAGATTCCGCAGGGCAGGGCAGACATTGTCATTGCGCTCGAGCCGGTGGAAGCGCTCAGAGTGCTCACTAAATACGGAAATCCTGATGTCGCGGTTCTGGCTAATTCGCGGATGGTTTATCCTATGGGTGTCATCACCGGTGAGTTTAATTATCCTTCTTTAGACGAAGTCAAAACCATGTTTGAAAAAATTTCCGCAAAAAGCTGGATCATCGACGCCACATCCGTGGCCGTTGATTTGGGCAACCCTGTTTTGAGTAATATCGTCATGATTGGAGCACTGGCTGGCGCGTCATTACTGCCGATTAACCGTCAAGCTTTTGAAAAAGAAATAACAAAAAGTCTACCCGCCAATAAACGCGAAATAAATTTAACCGCCTTTGATGCAGGCGCAAAAATGATTTAATGCCAATTATTGTCATTTTCCTGAAGTATTCAAATCATCAACGTCAAAGAATATGCAAGGCTTCAATTCGTTATCAACGACGCTGAGTATTTTCCATTTTTAAAAATAATGAATTGTGTTATTGTGTTTTAAACTAACTTGTGACCCTCAGTAATATTGTGCGCCTTTTAGGTTATTCAGGTCATTGTAAAAACTGAGTTGGGATATTATTGGAAGGAGAGATGATGAAAATAAAAAATGTTCAGAGCATTATTTGTTTGGTAATTATTTTCCTATTCGCTAATCAGGCATGGGCGGCAGACTGGATATTCTATACGTCATCTAACATAGGTAAAGAATATTATGATAAAACCAGCATTAAAAAGGAAAATAAAAACATTGTTAGTGTCTGGGTTAAAATAATATTAAATGAAGATGCTAAAACAAATAATTTTTTATCTCTCAGAAGCATAGGTAAAGCTCCCCGAAATCCTGACATGTTGAACCATCAGTTGATGTTGATCGAAATTGACTGCGTTAATGATAAAGTAAAATCTTCTCGTATGACTATTAATGATGCAAAAGGTGTTGTTGTTGCGCCGGAACCTAAATCGTTTATTAGTAAATGGAATGCTATTCCTTTCGATTCCAATGCTGATAAACTTAAGAATATAGTCTGTAGTGCCGGAAAGAATTTAAAGACGATAAAGAAATAGTTTCGTCCGACGTTCGATTATCGGAGAAATCGGCGTTTTTTTCAGCGCCCGGTAAAGCCGCCCAGAGCATGCGGTACAGACTTAGCCGGATTCAGCATCACCATATCGAGTAAGACATTAACGCTTTCATTTACGAAAGGCGCATATTGCTCTTTTGTTCTCTGCTTAAGTTCGGCCGAAGTTTTATTTTCCTTGCTGCCTCCTTCCTTTTCCACTTCCTTGCGCAGGTCGGCAAGCCGGATAATTCCTTTCTTCCCGGCGGCCTCTTTGTTGTTATTGATGATTTCAATAAACTTGGTATCCTTCGCGACGCGAGCTTTAGATCTGGCTGCCAGCTTGGTGATCAGTGGTTGTTCAACATTTATCCAGGGTGGCAAGGGAGTTTCATATAAATCCAGGAAGGGTGTGGTTGTTTGGGAAGGTAACGGGTATTCCAGCGCTGTTTCACCAATATCTTCTAAAATAAAAAAGTTGGGCAGACGTACATCCGCCTCTACGCCCGTCTTTTGCGTGGACTTGCCGCCGGGAAGAAAGTACATGGATGCGGTAACTTTCATGCCGCCCAGATCTTCAGGCAGGGGTGACAATATCTGTACGGATCCCTTACCGAATGTATGGTCGGAACCGATGATAACAGCGCGATGGTAGTCTTTTAAAGCGCCTGCTACAATCTCACTGGCCGATGCACTCAAGCGGCTGGTCAACACAACCAGTGGACCTGTGTAAATTGAACGGGAAGTTTCGGCCGGGAACTTAATAACTTTGTATTTATCTTTAATTCCCGGTACCACTGTTCCATTGATATAAAGTGTGACTTGTTCACGACTGTTTTTGGTTGCCACGATTGCGCTCTCACCTAGAAAAAGACCGGCAATGCGCACTGCTTCTGCAAGTAGTCCTCCCCCGTTGCGCGACAGATCCAACACGATTCCATCTACGTGCTGACGCCGGGCTTCAGCAAGAAGACTTTTTACGTCTTCATAGCACGACTTGTTTCCCTTCTCATCGCCGTAAAAAGACGGAAGATCGATAACACCAAACCGGTACTGCCTTCCATCCACTTTTCTTGTTTCGTAGGTAATCTTGGCCTCTTGCTCCTTGATATCGACTTTGTCACGTGTAATAGTGACATCAAAACGATACGTGCGTTCTACCTGCCGCAGGATTGTCAGAGTTACCAATGTTCCTTTTTTACCGCGAATCATTTTGACAACATCGTGCAGGTCCATATCGATAATACTCACCGGCTTTTCTTTTGCCTGGGCTACGGCAATGATCTTGTCCGCAGGTTTCAACAGGCCTGAGTGTTCGGCGGCCCCTCCCGGGATTATCTCGTCAACGACGGTAAAACCGTTGTCGCTTCTAAGAATGACTCCAATTCCCTCCAGAGAAAGTTGCATCTGAATTTTGAGATCCTCAAGATTATCCGGGGACAAGTACGTAGTGTGTGGATCCAGGGCTTGAGCAAAAGCCTCGGCAGCTGTCACGACAAGCTTTTCGGGATTACGTTCGATTATCCGCATAGTTTGCAGTTCGTAGCGATGAAGCTGTTTTTTCTTTGCCTCTGCCAGATCTATACCTGCCAGTAAATCGTTTTCAATCTGGAACTGCACGACCTTTTTAAGAAGTATTTGTTTTTCGGCCATTGTCTTCACATGGGGTCGCTTTTTTACGTCGATATCCAGCTCCAGAGTTTCATCAATGTGGTAGTCCTGGCCTATAATCTTTTTGACAATAGCCTCATTCTCCCGTGCCCTTGCGACAAGCAAATCGTAAACCGGATTGAGCGAAGCGCAATTGACGGTTTGCATGCTGGCAAATAAATCTTGCAGATATGGTTTCAATCTTTCCACATCGGATGCGTGCAGTACAGTTTTAGAAGGATCTAGACGTTGAATCATATTGCGAATGGCTTGAGTTTGGACATCTCCTGTCAAATTCTTGATCGCATAGTGATTGTAAAGAAAACTTTTCATCAGCAGCGGCAGACGGTTGCAGGGAATGTTTTTTGCTACCGAAGAAAAAGGTAAAAGAAAGATCAGCAGCAGAAGTAACAGAAACCTGCCGAAATAGAATCTGCTTTTGCCGGCGAGAACTGTACTGTTGTCATGGTGAATATTTTTTGACGTGTTTCCGGAGA
Organism: Smithella sp. ME-1; assembly: GCA_000495415.1. Next base: position 3,508 of record AWGX01000701.1, read on the forward strand.
TATTATTAAAATTTACATCAGACATAATTGTGCTCTTTTGCTTTGAACCGAACAAGAATAAGTTTACCCAATACGGGAAAATGATTGCAGTGACGATAGAAGGGTAAAGTGATTCTGTCAAGTAAAAAAGGGGAATCACATACGGTGTTTTGGCAGTCTGTTTTAGTTCGCCTGTAATGCGTTCGGACTTTTGTTGCAACATTTAAAAGAGAATTATTATCTAAAAAAAATTGACATATATATGGAATAAACATAAACTTATCCTGAAGCGAAAAGTGTATTACCAATATTAGATTCAGAAAAATTACATGAGAGATGAGATATTATTAATGGATAACAATAGATTTCCAGTCTTCCTTGCAGGTCTTTTTATAGTATTCATCTTTGCCTGTTTGCCGGGAAAATCAATATCCGCTACCGAGGCTACTGGAAAACAAGAAGTTAATAAAGAAACAAAACAACAGAAAAATCCTTACGCCGATGCAGAAATATCCATCAAAATAATATCTTCTGTTAAGAAAACTTTCGGGTATGACATTTTAATTAATGGAAAACCACTGGTGCATCAACCCAGTATTCCGGCATTATCAGGCAATGAAGGTTTTAGCACAAAGGAAAAAGCGCAAAAAGTTGCCGAATTTGTCGTGAAAAAGATCAAAAGAAATGAAATGCCTCCTACAGTGACGATCGATGATTTGAATAATATGGGTGTGTTGAAATAATACTAAATTAAAGAAAAGATGATGTTAACAAAAAAGTTAAACATACATATAAAAAAAATAATATTAATTGCCATTGCATTACTCGTCAGTTGTTCGGGTTCACACTCACCTTATGGTACCTGGACGCAGAAAGCCGATTT
>AWGX01000702.1 GCA_000495415.1 Smithella sp. ME-1
GGGAATTTCATAACGTCCGTAACCGGTGCTGCAGCAGCAGTCCAAATCGGAAAAACGAAGACGGGCTGAGGACAGGGCTTTTTCCATGACTTCGTTAGCCGAGTTGATGTTTGTCGATTTCACCCGGATGATTTCGGAGGCCAGTGGGCCTTTTTCAGTCATGATGTAGGCCTTGGCGGTAAGAGAACCGACATCGCATCCCGCTGCAATCATGGCATTCCTTGGTTTGCTGTTTCAGAATCTTCATGCTCCCGAAAAGAGGAACGGTATGTTATCCCCGGAAGCACCTTTGTTTGCTAATTACGCTACTCCAAATAGCTACACAATGTCAAGTATTTTGTATATCAATTATTATAATTCAATAACTGTTTGACAAGGTATCATTAATCGATTATACTTCTTACAATTCAACATATTCTAACTTGAAGGTGAAAAGAAAATGTCAAATCAACAAGTACCGGAAAGAGCCGTGCGTATTCTCATGAAGGATATTTTCACCAAAAAATTAAAGCCGGGAACCAAATTGCCGTCGGCGAAAGAATTGTCAAAACAAATACATATAGATTTAAGTTCATTGCGCATTGCCTTAAAGCGATTGGAGGCGATGAATCTTTTACATATTAAACAGGGCGACGGCATCTACGTTAAAGACTATGTGAAGCACGCCGGCATCGACTTTTTGAGCCTGTTATTTACCCAGGATGAAGCAAACATCGAAGATTACGTAATCGATGAATGCCTCATCGACGAGGTCTGGGAATATTGGATGATGTTTTTCCCGGAAATGCTGAAACTCGCATTTCATCGCCTTTCGTTGAAAGATATAAAAATCCTGCGTAATCTTCTGGAGGAGGAATACGCGAGCATGAATGACAGGGCGAAAATAATTGAATTGGAAATCAAGCAGCAGGACCTCGTGGTGGATGTCTGCAACAACACCATCATTTTTTTAATGTCAAATTCTTCCCGTCCGATGAGAAAAAAAATTATCGAAATATTCGTTAATGCCGTCAGCGGGGAGGACCTGCAAACTTTTATTGAAATGAAAATGTCTCTCCTGAATGATTATGCCAAGGGAACCATAACGGACGCGAATTCAGTTGCCGAAAAGTATCGTGAAATATTATCCGCGAATCGCCAGATGGTTAGGCAGAAAATTATTCAGAATGACTATAAAATTCATGTCACGTGTAAGTGACGAGCATATCGATTCTGATCCTTTCCTTTGAAAAACAATCATTTGATTCATGAACATGTCTATCATCCGGTTCCTGGCCAGGCATTGCTCCGGCAACGTTTCGACACTTACAGTTACAGGCACAGCGCATTGATTATGCCGTCAACCGTCTGACAGGCTTCGGCCGAATCGGGAAAATCGAATTCCCTGATCAGGTCGTCTTCCGGCAGCCATCCCAGGATATTGACGGGCGCATTCTTGCTGATATCCTTTACTTCGCTCTCATTTCTGACACGGTTCAAAATCATGCCCATACTTTTATAATTCACGGCCTTATTGTCCTGAGCCAGATGTTTGATGGTGTTGGCGACATTGATGCCCTTGGCGGACGTGTCGGAGATCATGATCAGGTGATCTACTGTTTTCATAACCCTGCGGTTGATCTGTTCCACACCAGCCTCCCCGTCGATGAGCACTACATTTCTTCCTGCGCCGCCAGGCCAATCGCAATTTCTTCCAGTAAACGGAAAGGATACGGTTTTTTTACTTTTGATATAATTTCTAATATCACTGAAGGTGCGCTCGAAAATCTCCATGTAAATGGTTCCTTAATTCTTCAGCCGTTCTGAGGTGAAAATGAATTGAATTATTGATAATTATAATTGATAAGAATTTCCTTTTTGTGGAGTGAAGTATAAAAAACGCACTCTTTTGTGTCAAGATGATTCTGGGTGATTCTGGGTACAAGATGTGGGGTAGTCCACGCTTCCCCCAATAAAATGAGAATTCCGGATGCCGGCAATTGCGAAAACATAGTTCCATTTCCAACGTCAATATATACGCCTATAAGAAGCTGTAGCATTGCTGCACAGTTTACAGGAAGTTTTACCATATGCTTGTATTTTTTTCCCCTGATTACTCACAGGTTCGTTTTGAGAGAGTGCAAAAAAAAGTGGATTCGGGCACAAGTCTGCTCCCAGCCAGGAAATTCATCAAATCTGCGGCGGGCTGACAATGCCAGCTCCAGAAGAATATCCCGATTTCGACACAGATGACGAAGTTGGCTTTCCAATGTAGCCGAATCACCCGGGTTGACCAAAAAGCCATTTTTATTATTTTGAACGATCTCATTCCCTCCACCTGCAGAAGAGGCAATGGGAACGACACCATAAGCCATTGCCTCCAGATAAACAATTCCAAAGCCCTCATAAAAGGAAGGTACCACCAAAACATGACTGTTATGTAAAAGTGAACCAATGTTGGAATCAGGTGTTTCCCCCAGGAAAATTACCCGGCTGGAAAGTTCCAGTGATTGGACTAGCCCTTCCACTTCGCGAGCGTAAACTGTATCAACATCCCGGCAACCTGCAACACTCAACAGCCAATCCTCGTTCTTCATGTGCGCTAAAGCTGCAAGCAAATTATGCAATCCTTTTCTCCGTATGAGATTCCCAAGAAAAAGTAACCTCAAGGGGCCTACCTGTTTGGCTCTGGCGGTAATATGCACCTCCTCTAAACCGGAGCCAAAACGGTCGCCAGCAGGCGTTGCAACCACGGCAGGCTCTTTATTACCCACCAGATGCTCCACCTCGTAACGTGTTGTCTGGCTGTTAAAAATAAACGCATCAATTGTGCGCAGGTAAGAAGCCTCAATCCGTCGATAAAACCATAGGAGCTCAGGAGAATGTTCTTCGCTGCTTCTCAGATGGTGCACAATCGAAACTTTAAGATAATTTGTCTTGCCTCTGTAACTGCGATTGATAAGAAAGAGAGAAGGGTGAATCAGTTCATCCTGCAAAAGAATATCGACATCAAGATCAGCTAAACGGCTGCGTAAAACTGGTGAAAAATTTCCAACCAGATGACAGGGATAATTTTTAAAGGGAATTGAAACAATATCTACTGTATCATAATGCTTGCGCAGATATTCGACCAGCTTTTTATCATATAAGTAACCGCCGGAAAGTGTTTCCAGACTACCATATATGAGAAGTCCCAGGCGCACTCATCGCTCCATTTCGTAAGAAGCCCAGTTAACCTTATCCTCCCACAGACGCAATGTAATTTTTCGTACCTCCTGTGCGTGAATATTATCCGAAAGCCTATTACAGAGAATACGACAAAATTGCTCAAGAGATGGATTCAATCCGGAAAATTCATCCAGTTCGTTCAGCGTCTGTTCACGGTACCTGTTTATCTGATTGTCCAAGTGATCTTCGATATCAACAATATCTATCAGATAACCATGCTGATTCAGTGACGTACCTGCCAGTTCCAGTTCCATTATGTAGTGGTGTGAATGCAGTTTGTTTTCTGAACCCCAATCCCCTCCGATCAGAAAATGATGTGCTACAAAATCCCGTCTTACGGCGATGCGAAACATCCTGTCACCTTTTTCAATAAAACAGAACAACCTGCAAAGCTTCTTCTGGCGATTTATCAAGCAGGCTATATGCTGCTTGTAAGTCATTAAACTTCATGCGTTGAGTAATCCACTTTTCCGGCTTGATTATAGATAATTGTTGCAAGGCAACAGCCATGCGGCGCGATTTGTTCCAACGGCCGGCCAATCCGGGTGTTAAGGTACTGACTTGGCTACTGAGAAGACGAATGCGGCTGCGGTGAAAACGACCTCCCAACTCAAGCTTCGCAGTTTTTTCCCCGTACCAGGAACCAATCATGACTCTACCGGCAAAACCGGTTATTGCAATTGCCTGATTTAAAACATGTGGCGACCCGGAAAGTTCAAATACCAGATCAAAACCGCTTTCCCCTTTCTCCAATGAATGTAAAATACTTTTCGACAGTTCGCTGGTTATATCCTCCGGCGGGAAAACCCTGTGCGCCCCGGCTTCCAAGGCAAGTGTACGTCGTCGTTCAAGTCGATCTATTCCTGCAAGCATTTGCAACGGAAACTGAGCTAACAATGAAATGGTAAGCAAACCGACGACCCCCATCCCAAAGACAGCCACCTGTTCTCCGATTACAGGCTGGCTATCAAGCAGGAAATTTACGGCCGTTTCCATATTAGGAATAAATAATGATCGTTCTATTGGCATTGAATCCGATAAAGGAATCAGCTCTTCTAAACCAGCCAGAAAATGGCTCTCATGGGAATGAAAGGAAAACACTCTTTTGCCTGCCCATTCTGCCGGAACTCCCACACCCAACGAAACCACCTGACCGATACAGGAATACCCGTATTTAAAAGGATATTGGAATGGATTTTTTACGGAAAGATTATTTTCAGCAATGTCTGTTTCATCTGTTACATGCCCGCGATATATTAACATCTCGGTTCCGGCACTAATGGAACTGGCTATCGTTTGCACCAAAACCTGACCTGCCGCTGGAGCAGGAAGTTGTTCTTCCCTTATTTCCACGTGTCGGGGTGAAACTAAAAACAGGCTGCGTCGCATCATATTCTGGAATCCTCTATAAGTCCACAGGCCACTACATTAGTACCAATATGTTTGTAAAATGGCTTGGCTAACCGTGGATAACCGGACGGAAAGACAATTTGGTTGTGATTCATCTTCCGTTCCAGGACCGGTAGTCCAGCCAGCCATACGGGTGCAAGAGTTACAACGGCACGATCTACCAGCCGGTAGCGTAAAAAACTTGAAATGACACGAGCTCCTCCTTCCACCATTATACTACGTACCCCCATCTTGTTCAGGCAATGCATTATCATCAATAAATTCAGGTATCCTTTTTTTTCTTCCGCGCAAATAAATACGCTAGCACCCTTGCCTTCATAAGTACCTCGTCTGATTGTGTCTATATCGCCGCCACTAAAAATCCAAGGCATTTGATCATCGCGCTGCATAAGTCGGCTCGTCAGCGGAGTCCGCAGGTAGGTATCGAGAATAATTGGTTGGGGGTTCGGACCAGGAACAAGCCGGTTATTTAATTGCGGGTTATCCACCAGAACCGTGCCAATTCCTACAAGTATAGCCTCATGTGATGCACGCAACATGTGAGTCAAGCGCATAGCAGCCAGATCACTAAGTTTGGTATTCTGACCACGGTTAGCTGTCAGGCAACCGTCCAGACTTTGTGCATAGCTTAATGTCACCAAAGGCCTGTTCTGCGGATGACAGGTCTGCGTGGCATTCAGCCAATTTTTGAAGCGCTTCATTTTGTATCAACCAAAAACTACTTTTTAGTTTTTTACCTTTTGATACATTAGTGAATAATTCCGCCAAAAATATATTGTCTTATAATCATATCCTAAATCATAATAAAATGCAGATTGAGTTAAATTTTATATTTCTGAATAACTCCTTTTGCTTTAAAATTTTTTATTGACTACCAATTTATAGTTACCAGGCTTTGATATCAAGAAACAATTTGTACTTTGTTAGTAGCAAATAGAAAAGTC
>AWGX01000703.1 GCA_000495415.1 Smithella sp. ME-1
GGAGAGGGGTAGGGTGAGGGTGAAGACCGGCGAATAACCTAAAGGTCACGCGTGCTGGATGCGCTTAGGCTATGTGCAATTTTTGACGAAGTCATATGAAAAGATTGAGGTTATAAATATTAATTATGGTGAGGTTAAAGATGGAAAAAAAGGAACATATAATTTCAGTACTTGTACACAACAAACCGGACGTGCTGGCCAGAATTGCCGGAATACTGGGCGGCAAGGGCTACAACATTGAAAGTCTCTGCGTTAATACGACAACACAATATGAAATTTCCAAGATAGTTATGACAACCGTGGGAACCCAGGAGATTATTACCCGTATTGAAAATCAATTGCAGAGATTAGTTGATGTTATTCAGGTTGACGATTTGACCAATGTAGAATCGATTCATCGCGAACTTGTTATGGTTCGCCTGAATTTAACGACTGACAAAAAGGAACAGATAAAGAAAGCAGTTGACACGAATAAATGGAAAGTAATAGCTTCCGCGGATACGTATGTAATCTTGGAAATAACCGGTGATCAGTCGCAGATTGATTTTGCTCTGGCACGCTTGGAGCCGTTGGGCATTGCCGATATGACACGAACAGGAATTGTCGCTTTAAATTTAGAAGATTAATCACAACTGTAAAAAATAAAAAATTATCAATATATTAACAGGGGGTAATCATGGCAAAAATTAATTTTGGTGGAGTTATTGAAGATGTCGTTACAGCGAAAGAATTTCCGCTGAAAAAAGCTCAGAAAGTTTTAAAGAATGAAGTAGTAGCAATTCTGGGTTACGGAGTTCAGGGGCCGGCGCAGGCTGCTAATATGAGAGATAATGGTATCAATGTTATTATCGGACAGGCAAAAGAAGACAAACAGTACTGGAAGAAGGCTGTTGCCGATGGCTGGATACCCGGCAAAACTCTTTTTCCTATAGAAGAAGCGGTTAAGCGGGGCACGATCATTCAGTATCTTGTCTCCGATGCTGCACAGAAACTTCTTTGGCCCAAAGTTAAAGCCAACCTTAAGAAAGGCGACGCCCTTTATTTTTCACACGGGTTCTCCATTGTTTATAAAAAACAGACAGGTGTTGTGCCGCCCAATTTCGTGGATGTTATTATGGTTGCTCCCAAGGGTTCCGGGACCTCTGTGCGCCGGAATTTTCTGGACGGCAGCGGAATTAATTCCAGCTTTGCCGTGCATCAGGATGCGACCGGCCGCGCCATGGAAAGAACTCTGGCTTTAGGCATTGCCATAGGATCCGGATTTTTATTCCCGACGACCTTCCAGATGGAAGTTTACAGCGACTTGACCGGCGAACGCGGTGTGCTCATGGGCGCACTGGCCGGAATAATGGAGGCTCAGTACAATGAATTGCGCAAGCATGGCCATACTCCCAGTGAAGCCTTCAACGAAACTGTCGAAGAATTAACACAAAGCCTTATTCGTCTGGTTGCAGAAAACGGTATGGATTGGATGTACGCTAATTGCTCGACTACGGCTCAACGCGGAGCCCTGGACTGGCGTCATCATTTCCGCAAAGCTGTAGAACCTGTGTTTGCCAAACTTTACAAATCAGTGGCAACCGGCAAAGAAACAGAAATTGTGTTGAGAGTCAACAGCGCTCCCGATTACAAAGTCAAACTGGGAGCCGAACTTAAAGAAATGCGCGATTCGGAAATGTGGAAGGCGGGAGCTGCGGTGCGAGAATTACGTCCGGAAAGACGCAAGAAGAAGTAACAATGCTTTGTAAAAAGTCCCCGGCATGCGCCGG
>AWGX01000704.1 GCA_000495415.1 Smithella sp. ME-1
CCTGCCGTATCTCTGGCATCGGGAATAAGTATCTGATTGTAACCGGTATAAGTCATGGAATGCATGACGCAGTGACCGTATGAATGGAATAAAGGCAAACCCATTAATACGGTAAGAACACCATCCAATAGTTTTTGTGCCCTGCCCATAGCATTGGAATTCTGAATGGTGTTCGCGTAAATATTGCGGTGTGTCAGCATACAGCCCTTGGGAAGTCCCGTTGTGCCGCCCGTGAAAAGAATCAGTTCCAGATCTTTTTCCACATCAAATTCTATCTCAGGCGGATTGGGCGCTGTTTTGGCAATCAGATCAGCCATCCAGTAAGCGTTGTCTATTTTCAGCTGTTCGTGGCTTTTCGGTTTATTAAGCGAATAATCGGCTAATTTTGTAACGATAATATGGTTAATCTGAATTTTTTTGAGTATGTTCTGGACGACATCCAGATATTCATCCAGACAGATTAAAGCTTTCGGTGTGCCTTCATGGAATTTATGCTGGAGATGGTCAGCCGGTTCCAGTGAACTGCTGGGAATATGCACGAGACCTGCTCTGGAAATAGCATAATCAGCAATGATGAACTGTATGGATGTCGGCAACAGAGTAGCCACTCTGTCGCCTTTCTTCAAATCCATTTTACTCAACGCTGTCGCCAGACGATCGACATGATCCTTAACCTCTGGATAAGTCATCATGTAATCCATCTGAATAAGTCCCTGTTTTTTGAATTTTGCGGCTGTCTTGTATAAGATGTCATAGGCCGGTTCGTTGGGATAAGGTTCTAATGTTTGTGGTATGCCGAAGACATTATATTCCTTTAGCCATGGTAAGGCAGCATTGATCATAAAAACTCACCTCTGAATTATTTTCGAGAAAATTTCAATTTTGTTAATTTAAAAAAGCACAGCGAGTTAAAATGAAACTATCAGGCTTTTTATAGTGCATAGCTTTTCACACGCTCCGCGATGAGATTTTCAAAATCCCTGGGATTCTTAAAAGC
>AWGX01000705.1 GCA_000495415.1 Smithella sp. ME-1
GGCCTGCTCCGCGCTGGAGTCGGTAAGTACCAGCGCAAATTCCTCTCCTCCATACCTTGCCACCAGGTCTCCCGGACGGCGCGCACCATCTTTGAGCGATGAAGCCACAACACGCAGGCATTCATCACCGGCCTGATGGCCATAGGTATCGTTAAACATCTTAAAGTGATCAATATCAGCCATGATAAAGCCTATCGGTTCTCTTTTACGCAAGGCGCGTTGCCATTCGATGGAAAGATTCCTGTCCAAACTACGGCGGTTGGCAATCTGGGTAAGGCCGTCAATGGCAGAAAGATATTGCAGATTCAGATTCGATTCTTCAAGATCGCGATTCTCAAGAGAAAGCATGCGTGATTGCAGATAA
>AWGX01000706.1 GCA_000495415.1 Smithella sp. ME-1
TTTTTTGTATGGTGTCTGTTGAGATGGATTGTATTTCAATATTTATTTTTTCCTCAGCCATTTGTTCCATTACAGGAGATGGCCGTACGATACTATTGCTTTGAAGTTCAAATTTGCTGAGCTTATTCCCGTCATCCAGAGAAACCCAGACCAGATTTAATCCTTTTAGTTTTTGCACAGGCACGTTGTTGGATAGGAAAAGAACCAGGAAAGCTGCAGCGGCTAAATGAATCAA
>AWGX01000707.1 GCA_000495415.1 Smithella sp. ME-1
TTCAGGCGATTACAAAACTCGCCTGCGGCTCAAACACTTGTAATCGCTGATCCTACGCTTCGCCAAGATTTATTTGTAAAACTCCAATTACGTAAGCGAAGCGTAGCGGAATTGGAAAGTTGAACAATCCCCTATGGAAGGGAAAGCCAAACCGCTTTCAATGGCCGCTCAAATGGATATATTTGGGCAACACCTGTTAACAACGATTGCAATAATAATTAAGATACGGAAACACTTATACAAAAAACAAACGCCTGAGTTTCCAGATTCATACAGACTGAGTAATTATAGGAGTAATCAGATGATTAAACCAAGATACATTGCAATTATTATCGCATTTATAATATGCTACCTGACAGCATATGCGGTAGCCGAAACGGAAATTCCACGCCAAGCTGATGTTTCGATTTCGGGAATATTATTGAATAATCCTGAAAGCACTCGTAAGATATTAGTAAACCATCCACGACCAACAGAAAAGAGCAATGATTTTCCAATTATCCAGATATGTAATTCTAATAACACTGAAATCCTTACACTTGTTTTTCACTATGGAGATGTCACAGATAGCTTCAATGAGTTTCGAATTCAAAATATATCAAAAGTGCCTAAAGATTGCATAACACCTCCAGATGGAATCGCTCGTTTTGTTACCGGAAAAGGAATTCAGTTAGGCATCTCAAAAGATGATCTTATTAAAATCTTAGGACATAGTTTTATTGAGACTAAACAAGACGGCATGCTTACAATTAAGTATAAAATAGATAATTTTGACCAATCAAATTTCTTGAAGAAATATAATTTACCAGTTTATTTTGGTCATTATCATTTTCTGAAAGGTAAATTGGCGAAATTTGAGTTTGGCTTCGAATATCCGTAAAAGACATGGATGAAAAAACTTTTAGAATTCGCAGGAGCATACCACACTATAACTCGATAGTTTAAGTGGGCATACAATAAGCGACTATGCCCGAAACGTTGTGGCTCTTGGCGAAATGAAGCATTGGACAGCCGGACTGTTTGAACCCGATGGGTGAGTTTCCGGCTGGCGCGCAATGAGCCTTAGAGCCACAGTTGCAGGGAATGGAGCGTTTGGATGCCCCTTCAACTTACAAATTCAAAAATCCTCCCTGACCCTCCTTTAGAAAAGAGGGAAGAAATATGAGGACTGGATTCCCGCCTTCGCGGGAA
>AWGX01000708.1 GCA_000495415.1 Smithella sp. ME-1
CCGGACCAAAAACAAGAACAAGAGATCTCTTCATCGAAAACCTTCCCGGTTTTCCGGACAACATTTCTTCCAATGGAAGAGGCAATTTCTGGCTTGCGCTTTTCACTATCAGAAACGATATGCTCGATAAATTACATAAATATCCAACGCTTAAGTCTCTGCTGGGAAATCTTCCTGCATCGCTGTGGTCTAAATCAAAAAAATATGGTTTCATTGTTGCTCTTGATGAACAGGGAACGATAACCGGGACCCTTCAGGATCCGACCGGAAAACATCTGTACGATATAACATCGGCACAGGAATACGCGGGGCACTTATATATCGGCAGTCTTCATGCTGACCACATAGGCAGGTTAAAGATAAACCAATGAAGTTCAGCTATATTGTTTTATTTATGGAATTTTACAGACTAATATTGTCTGACTAATATTGTCTTGACATCAAGTAACTTGTTTCTTAATATTTAATAAAATGCTGAAAATGTTTGATCATAATGTCAAACGAAAAATTACAATCTTAAATTAAAAGTTTGAATTAATGATAAATCACGGGTATTAACCCCAAAGCAAGCTTTGGGAAAAGTTTCCGCAGCTTGCTGCGGGCATTATTACACCCGCCGCTTCGTCCCGACACCGT
>AWGX01000709.1 GCA_000495415.1 Smithella sp. ME-1
GTGTCAGTTAATTTAATCGACTGTAAAGAAACACCGCTGAAAACTGTTTTTGACCGGGTGAAAGTTCTTGTGGCTGAAGAAGGCGCAAAAATATTGGAGTCGGAATTAATCGGTCTTGCGCCGAAATGCGCTTTTGCCGGAACAACACCCGAATATTTGAAATTGAAGGATTTTAACAAGCACCGCCTGCTGGAAAATCATCTTAAATACTTTCAACCATAAAAAATCAAGAAGTGAGTCAATCGTGAATTAAATTCAGCAATTCCTGAGGGCTCTCAAAAAGATGATCAGGTTTGGA
>AWGX01000710.1 GCA_000495415.1 Smithella sp. ME-1
AATAAGAAGTATATTCACCTTCCAATTTACCATTCTTGATAAATTTTCTTTCTTTTATAGAACCATCGGAGAAAAACAACTTTTCTTCTTTGGAATCAGTATTTATTTCTGTCATAAAAATATCATCTCTTTTGAAATTTTTAATTGTAATCAATTCAGAATTGTCAGAATAACCCCCTGTTGAAATATTTTCCTGTAAAAAGATATACTATTTTAAAAGATTAAGACATTGCTTTTTTTAAACAATCATTTATGATAATGCAACTAAAATTAATGAGCCAAGCTGAACTTAGTGAAGCGTAAGGCGAACTATCCTAGGAGCGAAGCGACGTAGGAAATGAGACTCGACGAAAACGAATCCCGGCAGGGCGGGATGAAGTTTGAGTCGTTAGTCGAATTAATGAAACTCGTCGAAATCGAGCGAAACGAAGATTGAGACGTAAATTGAATTATCCCGCATTAGCGGAGGATATCGAAGATATCAGTGGTATCCCCGAAGCGTAGCGGAGGGGGATAATTTCACAGTTAACAAATTTAGTTTAATTTTTTTTAAAAAAAAGATATTACAATTTTTCGATAGAGTATATTATTAAAATATCTTGAAGTTTATATAAAGAGCATGATCAATGTTTAGCCCTAATTTAGACACGACAAGATTGGCCATTATTGGTCCGGGCAGGTTAGGTACATCTTTTGCGTACAAATTCGGCCGGGATAACAAACGTGTGGCCATTTATTATCACGATGCAGAAGTCTGCAAGGCGATCAATAGAGATCACCTGAATCCTCTGCATCTGACTGAGGACCTGGCTAATCGTCTGGGCGGAATCGATAATGTTCCCCGTCTTTCCAGCAAAGTTTATGCAACAAACGATTTGGAACACATCGTCGAAAACAACGATTTTATCGTTCTGTCCATAACCATGAACCGGTTGCCGGAATTTCTTAATTACCTTAAGCCGATGATTGACAAAAAAGCCGGTGACACATGCATTGTATCACCGATCAAAGGTTTGATTTCCGACGAGATATCCAAAAAGCTGATAACTCCTTCGCAACTGATTAACAATAATTTATACAACTTAAAACACAAATATCAGCTAGCCTGTATCGGCGGACCTTTTTTCGACATTGATATAGCATTGGGAAATCCGGTTTGTTTAACGGTCGCCGGCAAAAAACATATTGCTAATGTCATCAGGGAAGATTTGCTTAAATTCAACCGCAACGAAATGAATTCATATTACAACTTTGACATTGTCGGTGTGGAAGCATGCGGCGCTTTAAAAAACATCGTGGCCAATATCAAGGGACTGGCCGATTCACTTAAACTTGGAGATTCAATTCCGGGAACTATCTTCGCCCGTTCCGGCGTGGAAATTCGTTCGCTATCCCGTCTTTTAGGTGGAGGATTTCAGGCGTTTCACAGCCAGGCCGGCGTCGGCGACTTATATGTAACAGTTTCATCCCTGGCCAGTAAAAATTACCGTTACGGGAAATATTTCTATGAACTCTATACAGGCAATCCCATCGAAACCAATTTACAGGTGCTGGAAAAAATTGACGGAACACCCGAAGGCCCCAATACACTCAGAAACGTTTATAAATATTTAGAAAAGAAAAACATGTACAGCCCTCTTTTTTCCTGCGCCTACCGAATATTCAACGAACCAGGCAACAAAGATACCATTAAAGACATGATTATTCAGGCCTGCCAGAATGATAAACGAACAAAAGAGTATATCAGCCAGGCATCCAGAATGATGTACCGTATTTTCCCTAATTACTGGTATCGCCGCGAAAAAGGCTTCTTAGATTAAAATATTATTTTAACTCTTCTTCGCTGACGATTTCCGTTTTAATCATCGTAATGAGTTCCTGAAAGACCGGTAAGACATCTTTGCGGAATCGTCCGGCTACGCAAACATTCATAATGTCGTCGCCTATTTTAAGATGGCCTTCGTTAATCCATACCTTTATATCAACAATACCGTCTTTCTTTTTAAATTCATCAACAACGGTTTTGAGCTTTGCCTTATCGTAGGAAAGATTCATCGCTTGA
>AWGX01000711.1 GCA_000495415.1 Smithella sp. ME-1
CACATGATGCCAGGCATGTTATAGCTGTTTCATCTACAAGCAGGTTTACCAAAAGTGAATCTTCAGATGAACAAGAAAAAAAAATTGCAAAAGATTTAACCGAAGGTGAAGAATATTTGATTACCTGGGCAGAAAGAGAGAAGGTAACTTTTACCATATTGAGGCCGACTTTAATTTACGACCCTGGGAATGATAAAAATGTCAGCGCGATTGCTTCTTTTATCCGGCGTTTTTCTTTTTTCCCTGTGTTGGGTACAGCATGCGGACTGAGGCAGCCTATACATGCTCAGGATGTTGCG
>AWGX01000712.1 GCA_000495415.1 Smithella sp. ME-1
AAGGTTAGAAGGTTAGAAGGTTGGAAAATTAGAAGGTTAGAGGGTTGGAAATGAAGTATTACATCATTCTGTTTTATGATAGATCAATGAAGTTTTATAAGGATAAACAAGACCATGCAAGCCTGCCGCAAGGGGCCAGGCAATTTGTCTGCTCAAGTAATGTGACTGTGGCGGATTTATGTGCATGGATTCAGAACGGTTTTAAAAAGTTAAATACCATCAGGGAAATCGAAGAGTAATGAAAAACATTACTAAGCTTCGAATAATACTTATAACTGCAATAGCCGTATTTATATTTCTCTGCGTTATTGGATACTATTTTTCGCGTTGAATCAGAGAGTAAATATTGAGGGATAAATGAATGACTAAAACTGACCGCTATGTTTTAATTCTGAATTTATATTTTCATCTTTGCATAAAGATTAAGGAGTTTTGTTTGTCATGACTGAAGAGATTGATGATGATATTCTGGAAGCGGAGCTGGAGGATGATGCTCTGGAAAAGAAAATGAAAAAGCTGGAGAGTGAAGCCGCGCGGTTGTTGAATCACTCCAGCGAACTGCTGAAGGCACTTAGCAAAGAGTCGCCGAAGCAGGAGGAAACGCCGCCGGAAAAAGACGTGAATAGTGAATAGAACAGATTGTTCTACGTTTAAGGTTCAACGTTCAATGTTTAAAAAAAATGATTCATATCATTCCGGTAAATAAACTCAGTGCCAAGGCTTTAAAAGGGTTGATTGAGGAATTCATCACCAGAGGCGGAACTGATTACGGAGCGGTTGAAGCTGCTCTGGAAACAAAATTCAAGCAGGTAAAGAATAAACTTAAAGATGGCTCCGCTGTATTGGTTTTTGACGATGAGACGGAAACTACTAATATACTTCTGGCGGATGACCCGATATTAAAGAAGGTGAAGGGTGAAGAGTGAATGGTGAAGTACTGCATTTGTCATTCCGGCGTGATCTTGGCCGGAATCCAGGAACATTAATAATTAATACCGCTGCTGTTTGTGGTTAGTATATTCTTGACACGCAAGGTGGTGTTTTTTATACTTAGTGCACCGAAAGTAGTTGTTATCAATTTTATACTCAAGGGGGAGGGTATTTAAAATGGGTAAATTACTTGGAATTGTTGCATTATTTTGTGCCATCTGGGTTATATATGATGTGCTTGCGAACAATAAGGGGTTGAGCACGGGAATGAAAATTGTTTGGATAATCTGCGCGCTACTGTTCAGCATAATTACTGCCATTGTGTATTTCCTCGTAGAAAAGAAGAAGTAGATGTTCTTATTTAAAGATCGATCGGGAAAATCCGACAGATACAGTACGCAATTCTCCCTTTTCGGGAAGCGGATATTTTGTTTTTTCCTGTAGGCATTGTTTATTTTATATTCTACTATCAATGCAAGGATGCGGAGGCCGAATTTAAAGAATTCGCCATGTGCTCATGATGAATACTGTTCTCTGGATCATAGCAGTTTTGCTAATATTAGTCGGTGTTGCCGGTACTGTGCTGCCGGCATTGCCTGGTGTGCCGCTGATCTTTATCGGCATGTTTCTGGCCGCGTGGATCAATGAATTTCAGCTCATAAGTATGTTGACTATTATTGTGATGGCGATCCTGACGGTTCTCGCCATTGTTATCGATTATATTGCAGCAGCTTTGTCTGCCAAACGAGCAGGCGCAAGCAGGGAAGGCATCATTGGCGCAGCCGTCGGTACACTCGTCGGCTTATTTACCGGTATCTGGGGGCTTTTGTTCATGCCGTTGGCGGGAGCTGCGGTCGGAGAGTTAGTCGCTCACAAAGATATGATCCGTGCGGGCAAAGTAGGTGTCGCAACGTGGTTTGGCTTAATCATTGCCAGTGTCGTTAAACTGGCTGTCGCGTTTATGATGATTGGAGTGTTCGTTGCGGCGCTACTGATATAATTAAGTAGTTCCCCTACGGCACTTCGTGCCTGGGATAATTCGACTGGCGCTTCTCCCGATAAAATCGGGA
>AWGX01000713.1 GCA_000495415.1 Smithella sp. ME-1
TTATATCCTGACAGAAAGTCACCTTGAAATATATTCGTTCTTGCCAAGCAATGATATTTATATGGAAACAATACTGGGAATTACAATAGGAATCGGTTTGAGCGCCGCATGCGGCTTTCGTGTCTTTGTTCCGCTGCTGATTATGAATCTTGCAGCATTAAGCGGACAGATTCTTTTACCTTCCGGCTTTGCCTGGATCGGCAGCTTTTACGCAACTATTTC
>AWGX01000714.1 GCA_000495415.1 Smithella sp. ME-1
TTCTCCCAGTATTTCGGAACAATTTGGATTAACCGGAATGATCCTGTATCCTTTTTCCATCATATACAGGGCAACACTGTGACTGTCACGGGTAGGTGTGTCGGAAAGTCCCACAATCGCGATGGTTCTGGCTTTTTTTAATAATAAGGCTACTTCTTCATCACGCGGTTCACCGTCATGAATAAAGCAAAGGGTGCTTTCACTAATCGGTTTTTTTGTCATGTTATATCAAAATATCCGATGAGATTTGTGTTCCGACTAGTGTTTATAGCCTAACAGAGATAAATATCAAAGCCATTTTTTATCAGGGTTAATGCAAGCCCAGCAGTAATCCGCCATCAATCAGAATTTCTGATCCTGTTACATAACTGGATGCATCGGAAGCCAGATAAAGCGCCGCACCGGCGATTTCATCGGGATTGCCCATACGACCGGAGGGCAGTGCTTTTTCTACAGCTTCCTTTATTTTTTGAGCGTCTTCGGGCGGCAGATGACTCCAGTGTGAATTCATCATTTTGGTGCTAATCGGCCCGGGTGAGATCGTGTTTACCTGGATATTATAATGAATAAGTTCACTGGCAAACGCTTTTGTCATCATCATAATGCCGGCTTTAGAAATAGAATAAATGCTCAGGCCCGGTTCGGGGTTGTGGCCGTCAACCGAAGCGATATTGATAATTTTCCCGCCACCCTGCTTGACCATTACATTGGCCGCTGCCTGGCTGACGAAATAAGCGCCTTTCAGATTGATGTCCATCAATTTATCCCATAGCCGGTCATCACATTCCAGGACGGTACCCATCGCCGGGCTTGCTCCGGCATTGTTAACCAGAATATCAATTCGGCCGTACTTTTTCATTACAGTGTCGATCATTCTTTTTATTTCATCTGCTTTACCGAGATGAGCTGGAAGTGGAAACGCTTCGCCACCAAAAGCTTTAATTTCTTCTGCCGTGGCTTCCAGATCCTGAGCTTTGCGGCTGGTAATGACTACTTTAGCGCCAGCTTTGGCGAAAGCAAACGCAATAGCCTGACCGATACCTCGGCCGCCTCCGGTGATTACAGCTACTTTTCCTTTTAGTGAAAATTGGGATACATCGAACATTTTAATTCTCCTGGAATATTTGAATTCAGAATTATATACATTGTGTCATTCCGAAATCCCGATTGATCGGGGTGAGGAATCTTGTATTCCTCTTATGCGAGAATCTTAACAGGATTTCTCGTTGCTTCGCAACTCGAAATGACAATTAAAACAAATTTTCAATGTATTGTTAATCTTACGGCTTCACAAATAAGCTGAAAGATAGTTTCATGTTAATATCTAACCTTTATTTTTGCCAGTAAAATTATTCCCTTTTAGCAGGGATTATCTTTTCCCATCCCTTATTTTTTTTGCTAAAACTTCACTGTCTCCGCCGCTCATGCCGGCCAGATATTTCACCAGTTTTTTGCGGGATTCGATATCATATTGTGTGGTTATAGCTATCTGTTCCATAACCGGTGAGCCGCCACCGTGGTAATTGCCGACGTTGGCGATGCCGCCCGTTGCCGAACAGAGTCCGTCTCCCAGAAATCTCCAGAAATTAGCCTGATCTTCCACCGGCATTTTCTGATTGCGTTTGGTGTACTTGAGAAGAAGTTCTCCCGTTTCGGGATTCTTAAAATCTTTCTCATGCGGGAAAGTAGCGACGACACCACCGGCCAGATCGCAGATGATTTCCGCTTCGCGATACACCGCTTCGCCCGAAAGACAACGACCGACATTGCAGTAAATCGAGTGAGGAATATAGGAGCCGGGACCGAAAGGAACAGAACCAAGACCCGGAACATATAATTCCGGCTTGCCGAGATCGGACGCCGTGTAGCCTGCGGCATAACCCAATTCGATGGTCATGATTATTTCAGCCAGTTTTTCCCGCACGTGGGACTCTTTATGGATATTGTTTACTTCGGCGGTAAGGGCTGCCGCTCCCAGGATAACATCGCCTATGGCCGGTTTACATCCGGAATAAGAATGCCTGTGGAACAGGGCAAAGAGAAGCGCGCACGCTCCGCCCATCAGATTTTCACCGGCAAGAAAAACCCGTTCCCAGGGAATAAAACAATTATCAAAAATCAGATAAGAATCCGTATAGCCCGGGACAAATCCGCGTTTGTAAAATTCCCGCGGCCGGTAGTTGTGAATAGTGACGACCTGTTTCATCCCGTCCCAGTCGCCCGGTACGGCAAAAGCTACCGCATAGTCCTTATCATCAGAGCGCAACGCCCGTGTAGGCACTACCAGAACTTCATCGGCAACGGAAGCTTCCGAGATATGTAACTTACAGCCTTCAACGATGATACCGTCCTTGCGCCGCTCTTTAATCCGCACATATGCCGACGGGTCAGGCTGCTCGGAGGGACGCAGCATCCGGTCGCCCTTGGTGTCGGTCTGGGCGCAGCAGCCGACAAGATCTTCCGTCTGAAAGCGGACAAGCCATTTCTTGAAATTTTCATGATACTGCGTAGCACCGTTATTTAATTTATCCGCTTCGTAAGAGACGTTGTAAATGGCATTGGTCGCGTCTATGCCCATACAGCGCTGAATGCAGCCGCCGACTTTCTGGCACAACATTCGGGTCATGTCCTGTTTGTTATGCAGATCCTGCTTGTTTTGATGAATATGAGTGAAACGGTTAATCCGTTCGCCCGTGAGATGAGAAATCGCTGTACAAAGTTCCTGATTTTCCGGCTTGGCCGCTTCATCATAGGTGACGCCAATGGTATTGAGACAATCCATCTGTAACTCATCCGTCCGGTCGATTAATTGGCCGTCATAATAAATGTTACGCTTCATTTTTTTCAAACCGTTGATGTAATCGTCTTTTGTTCTCATGATGATGCTCCTTCTTTCTTTTGAATAATCTTCCCTAATGCCTCGGCTTCCTCCAGTTTCAGATACAAAGTCGTGCCGGGAATTTCCTTTTTGGCTCTGATACCGTCAAAAACAATTTCGATAAAAGGATCAAGCATATCGATAATGCTCGTTTTCCCTTTGGGCCGGCCCTGCATGTGCCAGTGAATAAATAAATGTTCTACGGTTCCCATCAACATGGAACGTATTAAATAAGGATTGGCGTCTTTCCTGAAAGTACCGTCTGTGATTCCTTCTTTAATACAATCTAAAAGAGCGTGAGACGAACGGCGTATCGCGGCATGGGCCGGTGTCTGACGGAATCGTTTGTTGGACATAAGCTGCAACAGAACCAAAGCGGAGTAATTAGGGTTGGATTGGTAAAGCTCAATGTAAAAAAGCATGATCGCTCTTATCTTTCCCTCGACTCCCTTGATATAGGGAATGACTTTCGCTGAGGCTTCGAAAGTATCGTTGGATATTTTCTCGGGAATGGCAAAAAGAAGATCTTCTTTCGTGCCGAAATATTCATAAATGGTTGCGTCCGAAACCCCGGCTTCTTTACTGATTTCCGTTATCGTTGCGTTCTGAAATCCTTTCTCGGCGAATATCCGTAAAGCGGCATCCATAATACGGTCTTTTCTGCTCTTCGGTCTGCTTTTTTCGGTCATTTCATATCCTCCCGTAGTGTTAATTTAGACTACATCTTCATAGTCATACTGTCAATAATTATTTTATTTCATAGTCTGACTAGGAAATAAAATAAGATTACAAAGTAATGCACGGTATAAATATTGATAATGAAAGCAAGTATTAAAAAATAAAACAATATTGATCGCTTTTGCTAATGGAGTATTTGTTTTAAAAAAAATTAATTGTGTTATTATGGTAAGCAACTCAATGGGAAAACGTAGTTTGGATATTAATATCGCGGAGGAAAGATAATGAAAAAGATTTATTCCTTTATTTCTTTATCGTTTACGCTTCTTTTTTTACTTTTAAATCCGGTTTATGTTTATCCGGAGGCGATGGAGCCGCAACAGGGTACGCAACCACTTGTTTTCATATCCGCAAAACCGGATAGTACAGTGTGGGAGTATTATTGGAAAAATCTTTACTACAATAAAAAAAACATTACCAGATCATCCAATATTGTATCGGTTTGGAGCTATCAAATAGTTTCCGATGCCGGTAAAAAAGAAATGATTGATAATGTAAAAGAATTTTATAACCAGGCGGCATCCCTGAAATATCAAAACTATGACCACAATTTATATCTGGATGAAATCGATTGTAAGAAGAAACTGACAAGGCTTAAGGAAATTAAACATTGTGACGATAAGGGGAATGTATTGAATAGTCATAAATTCAGCAACAATAAAGAGTGGAAAAGTATTCCACGCGAAACCATACTGGAAGTACTATACAATAAAGTTTGTGTAAAACCGGATAAACCATTAAAGAAAAAATAATTTGTATTTTCATTCCTGGGCATGTTGCTTTGATCAATGTAAAAGAAATTAGTCGTAATTTAATTTATTCTACTTGTTGTCCGTTTTAAAAGACTTTATTTTTCCGGTTACTATATCGGCCAGTTTTTCTTCCGGTATGCTGTCCTGATCAACGGAATTGCCGGCAATAATAATCCATTTCCGGGCAAGATTCTTAAAATCCGGTTTATCAGCGCAAGCTGTCAGGCAACCGCAAATCAAAATTCCTATGTCCCAATTATTAAAGGATTCATCTTTTGATAAACTGTATTCCGGCGAAAGTAGCTTTTCTATTTCCCGTGCCAGTTTTGTTCTATCAATAACAGGATTGCACCCACCGCAATATTTTATACCTATCAATTTCATATTTTCATCAGTTCCTGAAATTTGTAATATGTAATCTAGGCTAAATACAAGAAATGGGCAAGTGACATTGCCCAGCAACGACCGCGCAATCTGGTATTTTCGATAGTAATTTCAAAATGTATTATTTAACTTTAATTAGTGCTCTGTCACACGAAATAACTCGTGTGTTTTTCCCGGATATTCGCACATCCCCTGAGAATGGCAGGATAGGTTTGATTAAATGTACCTGTCTCTTTTTTTCTATATTTGATTCGTCTGCATTACGGTTTTTATCTTTACAAGACTATGGCTGATCTGAATTGGCCCGATAACCATGCCATTTATTGCTTCCACGCTTCATTCCCCAACATTTGTTCTATTCCAATGAGTATACTTCATCGAGCAGGTCCGCCATAAAACCAGGCTGACGATTGTCTGGTGTACCTACAATCATAGCCCGGTCCAAGCCTTGGTTAATAGTTTCACATGATGTCTCGGGTAGCAATGTGCATGCGTGACAGGCTGCAAGATTAACCAAGCGAGATCCCTGGCCACCGAGATTTTCTGAACAGACTGGATCAGCAGAACACCATGATGCCCGACCCAATGCGCGTCGGATAATAGGGCCCAATCGATCTGGTCTTCCCAATTGTTCCGAAATACTGGGAGAA
>AWGX01000715.1 GCA_000495415.1 Smithella sp. ME-1
CAAGCACTTTGGCAACCGCATCTACTTTGTGTAAAGAGTTAGCCTCAAGGATTAAAGGTAAAAAGAAAGTAGAAGTGGCAAAGGAAGTAGGCAAGTTGATCGCAGAACGATTAAAAGCTCAGGGAATTGATAAAGTGGTTTTTGACAGGGGAAGATTCCTTTATCATGGCCGCGTCAAGGCGTTGGCTGATGCCGCCAGAGAAAATGGTCTTAAATTTTAATTTGCTAAATAATAAAGATAATAAAGGAAGAGATCTTTGGATAAAAAAGAAATTAAAGAAGTAGAACTCCTTGACAGAGTTGTTGCCATTAACAGGACGGCAAAAGTAGTCAAAGGTGGCCGGAGGTTCCGTTTTAGCGCCATTGTGGTTGTTGGCGATGGCAACGGGAGGATCGGAGCAGGACTCGGTAAAGCTCATGAAGTGCCGGAAGCTATCCGTAAAGGAATGGATATGGCTAAAAAAAATATGG
>AWGX01000716.1 GCA_000495415.1 Smithella sp. ME-1
TTTAAACCAGCGTGAACAAATATATAATCTTTTGTTTCATAATAAGGCCGCAGAGATTGGAAAAAGGCTAGATGATCAGCGGGAATTTTGCTTTTTCTTTTTTCGATATCGTCAGAAAGAGATATTTTATAAGATTGAAGAGTATACATACCTCCGTTTACCAGATACATGTCCTCATCCACACCTTCCAGATAATTCAAGAACATACTTTCATGATTACCGAGAAGACATACCATTTTTTT
>AWGX01000717.1 GCA_000495415.1 Smithella sp. ME-1
GGTGGTTCAATCCACAGGAGAACAGATGACCACAGGGCTCGCATTTCTACGGTGGACAGGATATTTCGTTTCCACACTTTTTTTATATCTCGGGTTTTTATGGATTGCCATTGACAAAAGGAAACAGGGCTGGCACGACAAGATTGCGGGGACCGTTGTCATCCGCACGGCAAACATCGTGGACGGACCGCCACTTTCATCTGAAGAAAAATACCTTGACAAAGGCAGGGAGATTTAATAGAGCAGTCACCATAAAAAATTACTGCATTGATAACCCTATATACCGAAGTGGGTCGGTAGCTCAGTCGGTAGAGCATCGGACTGAAAATCCGAGTGTCGGCAGTTCGATTCTGCCCTGACCCACCATTAATATCAAGGGGTTGGCCGTAAAGAGGTTAACCCCTTTTTCTTTCGTTGCTACCCTATTGCTACCCCAAAAGAACATTTTTCGTGACCGTGAATGATCTTTTCCTCATCCATGGTTGCTTATTTGTTGCATCTGCCTATCTTCAATACTGGATGGATTCTTAATAACCGTCAAGTTGATCAATCGTTCGAATTGACAATTAGTTTTGATTTGGTATATATGACAGCGGAAACTCATCAGAAATTTTACACAGCCACGACATAGAGGGGAGGTTGGAGCAACTATCGAGAGACATCTTTTGTTCATGTGAAATCATTCAGAGAATCAACGACGATACTTAATCATATTCATCGTATCGGTGTTGGAATCATCGTTTTATATATAAAATTTCCCCGCATGTAATCCGGGGATTTCCTATAAGGGTATTTTTCATTTTTTCTTTTCACACTCACAAGGTGGGGCATGTGTTTCCGGTTATAACTACGGCATAATATAGATGGGAAAAATTAAAGATAGTCAAAAACACATCACCATGGACAACCCACCGGGTCAAACGTCCGGAGAAGGTTTCTGGCCATCCCCGATTTTCCAGCACAACAATTTGTTCAATTCCCTCGAAACCGCACCGGTTTGGGAAAAGAAAAAGTTGATCAATAAGCTTAATTATATCCATTTCATGAATGATACTGTTCTTCTTCTGTTACGCCATTCACAATATGACGATTCGATTCTTATAACGTCAAGAACGGAACCCTGTATTGATAATGCCTTAACCTGCCACTGGGATAGAAAACATCGCGATTTCAATCTGGACAATTATCATTTCAAGTACCTTATCATTCAGGAAGATCATTCCGTTATACTTGCGCCCGTGGTAATGAGAGAGGCAAGCGATACAAACATAACCATTGAGTTGCCGGAAAAAAGTTATGTTTTAAGCACTCGCCGGGCTCAGCGGTATATGTGCCGGGATGTCACGGTCGAGTTAATGCAAAGCGGTTTTTCAGCCATGGGGCAGTTAATCGATTTCAGTCCTAAAGCATTCAGGGTCAGGTTTAATACTGAAACGGTCCCATCTTTTCACTGTTATAATAGAAGCGTACCCTCTATTGTCAAACTGTCGAGCAACGGAACCATTTATTTTTCAGAAAGCTGCCTTTTCATACGCCAGAAGCTGGACACGACCTGGAGGGAAATTGTCTTTTCACCGATATCCGACCATATAAACCGATTTCAGACAAAGGAGATTCGTAATCCCCGTCGGCAAATTTCTCCACCTATGACTGCCACATTTCAACATCCTTTTTTTAGAAAAAGGATGCATCGACAAATATTTGATATTTCCATTACGGGATTTTCCGTTTATGACAAGGTTGATGAAGGCATCCTGATGCCCGGAATGATCATTCCTGAGCTTTTTATTAATTACGCCGGGATTCTCAAAATGAACTGCACGGCCCAGGTGGTGTACCGTCGCATTGAGGGGGAAAATGCCTGCTGTGGCTTTGCCATTCTGGATATGAATATTATCAGTTACAGTCGTCTGAACCAGATTCTAAGCACCAACACGGACGCACATGCGCACATCTCCACAGAGGTCGACATGGATGCTCTGTGGGAGTTGTTTTTCGAGACAGGATTTATTTATCCCAAAAAGTACAAATCCATACATTCATATCGGGAAGACTTCAAAGAAACGTATCGAAAGCTCTATCGGGAAGACTCGGAGATCGCGAGGCATTTCACGTATGAGAAAAATGGGAAGATTTACGGTCATCTGTCCATGGTGAAAGCATATGAAAATGCATGGCTCATCCACCACCATGCAGCCCGCCCCCTGGAAAACAAACTCCCCGGATTTCAGGTATTGAAGAACATCACACTTTTTTCTCATGGTGTATGCCAATTTCCATCGGCAAGAATGGACTACGTAATGTGTTATTTTCGCCCCGACAACACGTTTCCCGATCGCATATTTGGAGGATTCTCAAGAAAACTGAATACTCCCGAAGCGTGTTCTCTTGATCTTTTTTCTTACCTGACATATACTGCAAAAACGTCACAGAATCCATTGTCCGAAGAATGGCAGTTGGGAGAGAGTTCTCCTTCCGAAATAAAGGAGTTGGAGCATTTCTACCGTCATCATTCCGGAGGTTTGTTTCTGAAAGTCCTGGGAAAGGGAAACGCTCCCCTATGCGGTGAATCCCTTGAGGAAGTTTCAGCGCGTCACGGTTTCTTGAGAAAGTGGCAAATATTTTCTCTAATATACAAAAAGAATTTATGCGCCTTCCTGATTGCGAATCAATCAAGTCTCGGAATCAATCTGTCTGAGCTTTTAAACAGTGTTACTATTATGGTGATTGATCCTGAACATTTGCCATGGGAATCTCTTTTCCCTGCCGTCGAACAGATTTCGCTACTCTATCAGACGGACAAAATTCCACTTTTGGTCTATCCGCCTGTTTACGTCGAAGCAAATGAAATTCCCTGTGAAAAACAATACCAACTTTGGATTCTTGATGCAAATTATATTAATGAATTCATGCAGTTCACACAACGAAGATTCAGAATGAAATATGAATAAAGAAGAAGTTCCTTTATACAACAGTAGAATAATTCAAAATTACATTGAATATTTGCAGAAAAATCATCCCGAGGCAGATATTGCCCATATTATTAATTATGCGGGAATAACCCCCTATCAACTTGAAGACGGCGCTCACTGGTTTACTCAAAGGCAGATTGACCGCTTTCAGGAAATCCTGAAAGAAACATTTCCCGATTCGAACATCCCCCGGGAAGTTGGGCGCCAATTCGCCACATCCAAGACGTCGGGTGCCATATCCCAGTATGTGCTTGGCTTTATTACGCCCGCATCCGCCTATGCCATGATTGAAAGACTCCAGCACCTGCTGACCCGCGCCTCGGATATTTCCTCAAAAAGTTTGGGCCCAGCCCGACTTGAAGTGATCGTGAAACCAAAAGCGGGCGTCACCGAAAATCCCGGCCAATGTGAAAACCGGATCGGAACGTATGAATCGATAGCGAAGCTGTTCACAAACAAGCTTGCCAACGTTGACCATCCTGCCTGCATTCACCGGGGCGGCGAAATGTGCCGTTACATAATCACCTGGGAAAGGACGCCGTTTTTATTATGGAAACGAATTCGCAATTACAGTCTCCTTGGGGGAGTCGTCCTTTGCTCGGCCTTCGCCTTGTTTTTGCCGGCGCCACTAATACTTGCGGCGGCTTTCACAGGCGGCGTGATTGTAACGGGTCTTTCCTTTTATTCGAAGCATGTGGAAGTGCAGGAACTGAAAACAAACCTGAAAAATCAAGGAGAAACGGCCAAAAACCTCATCAATGAGACCAACGTTCGGTATAACAACGCCATGCTGATTCAGGAGATCGGTCAGGCCATTTCTGTTGTTCTCGATATCGATGATCTGCTCAAATCTATTATGGAAGCTCTGAGAAAGCGTCTGGAATTCGACAGGGGCATGATTATGCTGGCCCATCGTGATAAAACCCGTCTCGTATACACCGCCGGCTACGGGTACAATCCTGAACACGAACAGCATATGGCAGGTGCAGAGTTCCATCTTGACAATCCCGATTCCAGGGGTCCCATAGTTGAGTCGTTCAGGAAGCAAGTTCCTGTACTGGTCGATAATCTGGTTGAAATAGAGCATATTCTCTCAAAAAGGAGCCGTGATTTTGCTTCACAAATGGGCACACATGGATTTATCAGCGTTCCCATTATCTACGAAGGCTCTTCTATAGGAATACTTGCCGTGGATAACGCACGTACAAAACGGCCACTAAGCCAGACAGATGTGAGCATTTTGATGGGAATCGCACCTCAGATAGCCATTTGTATCAATAATGCAAAGTCTTATCATCTCATCCGGGAGAGCGAAGAAAAATTCCGTTCCTTGAGTGAAAATGCCCCCGATATTATCTACACACTCGATGCCAGGGAAGCATTCACGTATATCAATCCCGCCTGGAATAAAATACTGGGATACGAAGAAGGGGATGTCATCGGAAGATATTTTATAGATTTTGCAAGGAAGGAAGACATCGGGAATTATGTTCGACTTTTTAAGCAAATGAGAGACAACGGAGAAACAGTAAGAGATTACGCCGGCGTCCTGTTACATAAAGACGGTTCGGAACGTTTTTTCAGCATGAGCGGCGCTCCCAAACTGGATTCGACGGGAACGGCGGTTGGGGTAATAGGCGTTTTCAAAGACATCACTTATCGTAAACAACTTGAAGCACAGTTAATCCAGGCTCAAAAAATGGAGGCAATCGGCACCTTGGCGGGAGGTATCGCCCATGATTTCAATAACCTGCTTATGGGGATACAGGGATTTGCGTCTTTAATGCTGTTGAATGCCGATAAAAACCACCCAAACTATGAAAAAGCACAGAGAATAGAGGACTTGGTTAAAAGTGGGGCGGATTTGACCCGACAACTTCTCGGGTTTGCCCGTGGAGGGAAATATGAGATCAAAGCAACGGATTTAAATGAGATTGTCGAGAAGACCTCCAATATGTTCAAAAGGACGCACAAAGATATTCTTATCCATCATAAATATGAGCAGGAACTGTGGACAGTTGAGGCGGACCGAGGACAAATTGAGCAGGTGTTGTTGAACATTTATGTAAATGCCTGGCAGGCTATGCCCGGAGGCGGCAATCTGTACTTGGAAACGTCCAATATTGTTCTCAATGAGGATTACGCGAAATTGCTGTCCGCCGAGCCGGGACCGTATGTTCTTGTATCGGTAAGGGATTCGGGAACGGGAATGGACGAACAGACCCGGAAGCGTATATTCGAGCCGTTTTTTACAACGAAAGAGATGGGTCGGGGTGCGGGTTTGGGTCTTGCCTCAGTATATGGCATTGTGAGGGGCCATAAGGGGATCATCCACGTCGAGAGTGAACCGGGATATGGATCGACATTTTTCATATATCTTCCTGCATCGGAAAAGAAAGTTGTCCTTGAGGAGCGTGAATTTTCAGAAATATTAAGAGGTTGGGGAACCATTCTCATTGTGGAAGATGAGGAAATGATCGCTGATGTGAGTCGGGAAATTCTGGAGAAGCTTGGGTACAGAGTATTTGTTGCCCATAGCGGAACGGAGGCCATTGAGACGTACAGGGAAAAAGAAAATGAAATAGATTTGTTGATTCTGGATATGATTATGCCCGGCATGGGAGCGGAAGAAACGTTTGACACTCTGAAAACGATGAATCCCGACATTCGTGTGATACTTTCCAGTGGATATAGTATCAACAATCGGGTTAAGGAACTCATGGAGCGGGGATGCAAGGGGTTCATTCAGAAACCTTACAACATTCAAATCCTGTCGAAGAAAATAAGAGAGGTTATGAATTCATTTTCATAACAAGTGAACGAAGTTGCACAACGACATTTTGGAATCCAAATGGATTGCAATTGCTTGAGCCCGTATTAGCATTGAGGAGACAGTGTATGAAAT
>AWGX01000718.1 GCA_000495415.1 Smithella sp. ME-1
GACTTAACTTTGCTTTGCGGTAAAAAATCCGCTTCTTCTTTACTCATGCTTCTGATACCAACTTGAATCAACGGGCAAATTTCGGAAATTCTTCTGGCAACAGCAGCGTGACTGTAAGGGCTTCCCTGGTAGCTTTCCCGCAAATCGGCATGAGCATCCAATTGCAACACTTTGAGTTTAGGATATTTTTCTTTTAATGCCTGTGCCGCTCCAAAG
>AWGX01000719.1 GCA_000495415.1 Smithella sp. ME-1
AAAAAATGTCATTCCGAATCCCGATAAGTCGGGATGAGGAATCTTGAAGATGCTGAAGTTATTAAAACCAAGATTTCTCGTCTCTTCGCTCCTCGAAATGACAAGAAAAGTATTTGTGACAAAGCTTTTTCGCCAAAATGAAAAATTTAATCTTCAGCGTACTTCATTTATGAAGTTTCACTATACTACTTCAATCGTTGAAGTTGGTTTGCTGGTGATGTTGTAGGTCACGCTGACGACTTCAGGAAGAGCCCTGGTTATTTTAGCGGCGATGCCTTCCAGAACATCAAAAGAAAGACGGGTAGGCGTAGCGACTCGCGCATCTACGCTGTTCCAGCAGCGTATTTCAATTTGATTGCCGAAAACTCTCTTGTTGTTACGCATGCCTGTTACGCGGTCTTCGTGCAGAATAGCCAGATACTGAAATGCTTTAACATTTTTTAGCGTCTCTTCTGTGATAGCTGTTGCTTTTCTGACCAGGGAAATCCTGGCAGGTGTGACTTCGCCGATTACGCGGGCGGCCAGCGCCGGTCCCGGGAATGGTATTCTGTTAAACATGGACTCCGGCAAACCCAGCCCACGTCCGGCTTTGCGCACTCCGTCTTTGCGCAGTTCAATCAGCGGTTCCAGAATTTTATAGCCGAAGGCTTTTTGCGGATCGATTCCCAGTTGTTCGAAAACATTGTGTTGTCTTTTAATTCCCGCTACGGTTTCATCAACATCGGTCAGAATGGTTCCCTGAAGGAGATATTTTGCTTTACTCTTGACGACCAGTTTGCCGAATATATTTTTGTAGAAGGTCTGGGTGATGGCTTCTCTTTTTTCTTCGGGGTCGGTAATGCCCTTGAGTGCGGCGAAGAATGCTTTGGAAGCAGGTACTATTTCTACCTTGATGCCGAGCTTTTTAAAAGCCGCTGCCACTTTAGCCGGTTCGTTTTCCCGCATGATGCCATTATCAATGAAACAAGTTTTCAGCCTGTTGCCCAGCGCGCGGTGTCCCAGCGCCGTGACTACCGAAGAATCGACTCCTCCGGAGAGTGCGTTAATGGCCAGCCCTTCACCGACGGCTTCCCTGATATCGCGTACTTTATCTTCGATAAATTTATTCACGTTCATGTTTGCTGCTTTGATTTCCTTGATTTTAATCATGGCATCTCCTTTACGGTAAATAAGATGGTTGATTATCTAAATTAAAATGGTTTGCTTTTCAAGAATTAAATACTTTTTTATTGTAAATTGCATGAGTTCGGTTTAAAAGGGCCACATATAAAAAATAATTTGGAGGAATGCTATGCGGCCGATTAAGATAATGCCTTGTCTGGATATGAAAAACGGAAGAGTTGTAAAAGGTATTAATTTTGTTGATATCAAAGATGCGGGCGATCCGGTGGAAAACGCTTCCTTTTATCAGGCCGAAGGGGCCGACGAGTTGGCGATGCTGGATATTGCCGCTACGTTGGAAAACCGAAAAACGCGTCTGGAATGGGTAAAGAACGTTTCCAAAGTGATAAAAATTCCCCTGACTGTCGGCGGCGGAATTTCTTCTTTGGAAGATATTGAGTTGGTTTTAGCGGCGGGAGCGTCAAAAGTTTCGATGAACAGCGCGGCAGTGAAAAATCCCCAGCTTATCCGGGATGCGGCGGATAAATTCGGCAAGGATAAAATAACGGTGGCCATCGATGCGAAAAGAAACGTCCAGATGCCTTCGGGTTTTGAGCTGGTCGTTTCCGGTGGTACGTTGCCAGTAGCCAAAGATGCTGTGGTCTGGGCGCAAATCTGTCAGGAAAAAGGTGCCGGTGTAATTCTGCCCACGAGTATGGACGGCGACGGTACCAAAGCCGGTTACGATATTCCTTTTACCAAAGCGATTTCCGCAGCTGTTGCCTTGCCGGTGGTGGCCTCCGGCGGCGCGGGCAAGTTGGAGGATTTTTACGAAGCAGTTGTGGAAGGCGGTGCCACAATACTGCTGGCCGCTTCGGTTTTTCATTTCCGCCTACTGAAGATTCAGGATGTAAAAACATATTTGCGTAATAAAGGTCTGACCGTGGCTTAATAAATTTAAAATAACTGTGAAACGATCCTTTTATTACTCCGGCAATTAGACATG
>AWGX01000720.1 GCA_000495415.1 Smithella sp. ME-1
ATAAATTAATTACGACACAGCCTCCAAGCCCGGGAATGATATTCTTTTTGTCATGCCGGACTTGATGCGGCATCCAGAAAAAAAGAAAACTGGATTGCACAATCAAGTTGGGCAATGACAACTTCTTTTTTACTGTTTCGGAACTAGTGTTAGCGTCTTGGTGTATTGCTTTTTTACATTTTCCTCTTTAAATGGAAAGGCCTGGTATTTTCCTTCACGAAAGGCGGTTATTCCGTCATCGTAATGGGGGCTTGAAGGGTTGTCCGATTGCCCTGTGCTGTTGATACCGATAAGCGGCTCATCGCTGCCGAAGTCCACGATAATACGCATTTCCGGAATCAACCAAACATCAAAATCTTTGCCGGGATGATAAGCAGAAACATTCAGAGTTGTATGATCGCCCGGTGCCGGATAAGGACCTCTGTCAAAGTAACCGGATAGAAGTTTGATGCCGGTCTTTGACACGAAGTCCATATAATCGGCAAGTAGGGTGCCGTCCGTCTTCCAATAATATGTGTGAAGTTTGCCCCATTGCCATTTTTCAGGATTTTCACCGCAGCGTTTTTCCAGAAGAGCG
Source organism: Smithella sp. ME-1 (assembly GCA_000495415.1). Next base: position 578 of record AWGX01000720.1, read on the forward strand.
ACAACATCCAGAACGGTTTGGGCAAGAATTTGGCTTCGTTTTCCCCTCCAGAAGGGACTGTCTTTACAACGATCAGTTAAATGATCATGCAGGGCTGAATATTTCATAAGAAATGTTTCCAAAAGCGATTGATACGCCTGGGATTCAGTGCCGCCGAGTTCTTCGGCAAAGAGATTTTTACTCAAAGAGAATAAAAAGGCTCCACAGAAAGCCGCGCCCGCGGAATCAACACGCATCATTCCGTCGAAGTTTCGCAGCAGAGCCATTGCTTTTTCGGCATTCGGGCTTTGTTTTGAATCTTTCCAGAAGGCGGTCATTTCCTTCAAAGTCTGTTCATTCAATAGCGCAGTTTTAATTACTTCGACAAAAGGTGAATAAACATCAAGCTGCATCGCTTTGGCATTCTCTACCGTGTAATCTTTTGCTACTTTCATCATCTGGTCTATGCGCTCGGCCCTGTCCGGATAATACCATGACGATGTAAGAATATGGGGAAAGTCAGCCGGCACTGTTCGATGATTGGCTGTGCCGATATATCCTCTTTCCGGATTTTTTAAGGATGGATGCAACGATGGATCGAGAAATCCTTTCCAGTCGTATTCTCCTGTCCAGCCCGGTGATGGGCATAGTCCGCGGCCTTTTTTGCGCAAAGGATAACGGCCCGTCACCTGCCAGGCGATGTCGTTTTTGTCGGCCATTACCAGATTTAAAGGAATGATGGAAGTATCCCGCGATGTATATTTCAGAATCTCATCAACAGATTTGGCGCGCATTATGCTGAAAAACGCGTCCATCGTACGGTCGGGTTCTCTCGCTGCCCAACTGAATGCAATACCCAAAGTCTGGCTTACAGGCATGGGTACAAGATGATGTCGTGGTTGATCAGTAAGAATATTGTTCAGAAGTGCGCCATGACGGGTTTCGTAAAATGTTTTTGTAATAATATCTTTTTGACCTTTGACTTTAAACTTTTCCTCACGGCTGATTGTTTTGTGCCATTTATCTTCGTAAAGATAATAGAGGCTATCGGACTCCTGCTTAAGTTTTTCCAGGAAGATATCCTGATTATCGGCCATTACCATTGTCATGCCCACAGCAATATTGCCGTTATATCCGGCAATGATTCCCGGAACTCCCGCAATGGCGATGCCCGCGCCTTCGATTTCGGGGCATTTAAGGTGCATCATATGCCAGATGGAAGGCATTGTTAGAGGCAGATGAGTGTCATTGGCGAGAATGGGTTTGCCCGATTTAGTGAGTTTTCCGGATACCACCCAATTGTTAGACGCCGCCGCTGCAGGAATAATGATCTGGTTTACCCTGCTGGAAATTTGACGAAGTTTTTCAATGTCCAGGGAAGCGGATTTCAAATCAAGTCCTTTTAATTTTTTCATTTCATCAAAAGGTAAAGGTTCATCGGGATAAATAGGAAACAGCCATGCTAATTTATCAACGTCAATTTGTTTGGCAATGTTCAGCATATCAATCTCTTCATGAAGGTTTTGACCCAAACCAAGTGTCAAAACTACAAATACGTAGACACAATCAATTGGCTTCCAAGGTTCAGGCTTATGCCCGGCCATTTTTAGCGTCATGGGAAGAGGCGCATTTGCCAGATAAGCATTAACACCGTTACTGTAATTATCCAGTATGTGGCGAATTTCCGGAGACGCACTGCCGTATAAAGTTTCGGCTACTTGTTTAATATTTAACGCCCTCATGAAAATATCAATTTCCAGAGTGGCTTTGCCGATAAGTTCGGAAAGCCTGCCTTTACCCACAAGTCGAAATCCTTCCATTTGTGTAAAACGGTCATAAGCGCTAACATATCCCATGGCAAATATGAGGTCATCCATATTAGCGGCTTCAATCAATGGAATGCCCATATTGTCGCGTTTTACAGTGATTTTTTGTGATATGCCGGGAACAATCTGTTCCCCTTCCATCGGCGGCAGTGCTTTACTGAAAGACATGTTAAGAATTGATGAACAGCCGCAGATCATAAAGCAAAGTGCGGCGGTAATAATTGCAAAGAATTTTAAACGGAACATACCGGCAAAAGAAAAGATTCTCATAACAACCCCCTTAATTATGGAAGATGAATGATTCTTTGATTTATGAGTCAATATATTTGCATTTCGATGTGCCCGTCAAGGTAAATATTCCGAATGCCAGGAAATAATAAAACCGCATTTATATTTTCAACACTTGACTTCCTCAAAGAGGATAGATATTTTCCAATAAAATATGATCTTATCTGGAGAGAAAAATTGAGAATAGGAATTATCGGTATAGGTGGCGTAGGCGGTTATTTCGGCGGAAAGCTTGCCAAAGCAAATGAAAAGTCCTGTGAGCATGAAGTAATATTCGTGGCGCGCGGCGAACATTTGCAGGCTATCCAGAAAAATGGTTTGCATTTATACACGAAAGAAGGGGATTATTTGGCATGGCCGAATATTGCCACGGATAATCCGGCGACAGCCGGCCTGTTCGATATAGCTTTTTTCTGTACAAAAAGTTATTCGCTGGAAAATACAGCGCGTGAATTTACATCTTGCTTTAATAATCATACAGTTGTTATTCCGCTTCTTAACGGCGTGAACGCTGCGGAAAGAGTGCGGTCTGTATTGCCGCAGACACATATCATAAAAGGTAGTGTCTACATCATTTCTCACATCGAAAAGCCGGGAGTTGTCAAACAGGAAGGAGGCGCTTGCAAGCTGACATTCGGAACCGATGATTCTGAATCTGCCAAAAAATATTCCTACATATTGGATATTTTAACAAAAGCAAAAATTAATGCGGTTTTGACGGATAAAATTTCCGAGGTATTATGGACAAAATATTTGCTGATGTGTCCTTTGGGCTCTTTGACTTCGTCTACCGGTAAAACATACGGAGCTATTAGGGAAGATTCGTCTCTTAGAAAGATGGCAAGGGATATGATGCTGGAAGTCGTTGCAGTGGCCAAGGGACATAATGTAAAATTAACGGAAGATGCAGTTGATAATGCGATGGAAATGGTTGCCGGTTTTGGTTATAATTCAAAAACATCAATGCAGTTAGATATAGAAAAAGGCAGGCAAACAGAAATAGACGCATTGACAGAGTATCTTTGCAAAGCAGGCAAAGAATCAGGAGTGCCCACACCGCTGCATGATGAAATTTATCAAAAATTGAAAATAATATCTGCTTAATTAAATGGCAAAGAGAGAAGATGAAATGAAAAGAGTTACTTGGGGAATATTATTAACTTCATTTTTAATTATCATTGCCTGCGCGGAAAATATAAATACTATTGCTGTTGAGCAATTGGCGAAATCAACAAAAAGCTGGGATGGAGAAGCGTTACCTAAGTATCCTCAAGGTCAACCCGAAATAACCATTTTGAGAATAAAAATTCCTGCCGGTGCTAAGTTGGAAATTCATAACCATCCGGTAATCAATGCCGGCGTTTTGCTTAAAGGGGAATTAACCGTAATAGCTGAAGACAGCAAAACACTACATCTCAAATCCGGAGATTACATTGTGGAACTGGTCAACAAGAAACATTACGGCAGAAACGAAGGCACGGAAATGGCAGAAATTGTTGTATTTTACGCCGGGGTTGAGAATAAACCAATAACGATTAAATAAAAATATCGTTTTGCGCTTCAGTAGGAAGTGGATATCCAAACATCTAATCCTCTAATCATCAAATCATCTGTTTTCTTTTTTAGACCTTCCTTGGCTAAATCTTCAAATATAATTTATATTTAATTGACAAAAAGGTCGCATTTGTTATAGAAAAAACATTGCGAAATTGCCGGTTGTTTAAAAGAGAAATGCAAAATATTAAAACAATTTCAGGTATATAAGATGAAAGACATTAATATCGGATTAATCGGTTTCGGAACCATTGGAACAGGTGTGGTTAAACTGCTACGCCAGAACGAGGACCTTATTACGAAAAAGTTGGGCGCCAGAGTGGTTTTGAAGAAAATTGCTGATATTGATATTACCACATCGCGTGAAATTAAAGTCAGCAAGAGTTTATTGACTACCGATGCGCGTGAAATAATTAATGATAAAGAAATTTCCGTTGTTGTTGAACTGATGGGCGGATATGAGCCGGCTCGGACATTTCTCCTGGAAGCAATTTCCCAGGGCAAGCATGTTGTTACAGCCAATAAAGCGCTTTTGGCCACTTTCGGCAGTGAAATATTTCCGGCGGCGCAGAAAAATGCAGTGGACATAGGTTTTGAAGCAAGCGTCGGTGGAACTATTCCGATAATTAAAACCCTGAAAGAAAGTCTGGCGGCCAATCAGATTAATTCCATCATGGGAATTATTAACGGTACCTGCAATTTCATTCTGACCAAGATGACCGATGAAGATAAAGCCTTTGATACCGTATTAAAGGAAGCGCAGAGACTCGGTTTTGCTGAAGCTGATCCTACTTTCGATATCGAAGGAATTGATACAGCACATAAAATGGCTATAATTCTTTCTCTGGCTTACGGAAAAAAAGTAAACTTAAAAGACATATATCTGGAAGGAATTACCAAAATAAGCCGCGAAGATATCGCGTTTGCCCGGGAATTAGGTTACCGGATAAAATTGCTGGCAATTGCCTTGTTAAAGAATGGCGCGGTGGAAGCAAGAATTCATCCTACAATGATTCCTTCCGGTCATCTTTTAGCCAATGTCAATCAGAATTATAATGCTTTTCACATAGTAGGTGATGCTTCAGGCCCTGTTTTTCTGTTTGGCCAGGGTGCGGGAATGACACCTACGGCAAGCGCGGTTTTCAGCGACATAATAGACAGTGCCCGGAATATTTTAAAAGGCATTACATGTCGTGTGCCGTTACGATCGATCAGTGAGACAGCGATGAAGCCGATTAAACTCATACCTATGGATAATGTTGAGACAAAATATTATTTCCGTTTTTCCGCTAATGACCGTCCCGGCGTTCTTTCCAAGATTTCCGGGATTCTTGGGAAAAACAACATCAGCATTGCCACCTGTATTCAAAAGGCGCGCGGTAAAAGAGGAGCAGTGCCGATTGTTATGACAACATACAAGGCTAAGGAAAAAAATGTGCGTAATGCGCTCAAGAAGATAGATAAGCTTGATATAGTACACGGCAGCACTGTTTTGATTAGAATTGAGGATGATTTAAATTAAAATCAGATGAATGAAAATATGAAATACGTAATATTGCTCGGCGACGGCATGGCTGATTATCCGACAGAAAAACTTAATGGAAAAACTCCGCTGCAGTGCGCCTTTACACCTTTTATGGATCAAATTGCCGCGGACGGAACACTGGGACTCGTTGATACAATTCCTAAAGGAATGAATCCGGGAAGCGATGTCGCAACTTTAAGCGTTCTTGGTTATGATCCTGTGGAAAACTATACCGGTCGCGGACCGCTGGAAGCGGCCAGCATGGGAATAAATCTCGAACCCAATGACATGGTTTATCGCTGTAATCTTGTAACAATAGGGGATAAGGATTCCCCCGGCGCCTTTATGGATGATTTTACCGCCGGCCATATTTCCACTGATGAAGCACGGGAAATAATGCTTGATATAAATAAAGGACTGGGGTTGCCTCCGTATCAGTTTTTTCCGGGTGTCGGTTATCGCCATTTGTTCGTCTGGCGCAACTCTCCCGATGCGCCGGAGACAACCGCTCCTCATGATATCACCGGAAAACAAATTGCCGAATATCTTCCACGCGGTAATTCTTTTGAAGAAATAAACTCGATTATGCGGCGTGCCGGTGAAATATTGTTGAATCACCCTGTTAACGCCAAGAGAAAAAATGCCGGCAAGAAACAGGCAAATGCCATCTGGCTGTGGGGGCAGGGAAGAAAACCACAGATGGTTCCTCTTACTCAAAAGTATTCTCTGTCCGGCGGAATGATTTCCGCGGTTGATTTACTCAAAGGGATCGGCATCATTGCCGGATTAAAAGTATTTCCTGTAGAAGGGGCAACAGGTTACATTGATACCAACTATGAAGGCAAGGCTAAAATGGCGCTGGATATTTTAAACTTTATGGATTTCGTTTTTATCCATCTGGAAGCTCCTGATGAAATGGGTCACGAAGGAAATGCCGCCGGTAAAATCCGGGCTATTGAACTTTTTGATGAAAAGATAGTCGGTCCAATATTAAACAAAATAGGATCATACGGCGATTACAGGATTATCGTTTTAAGTGATCATCCCACTCCTGTGGATGTAAGAACTCATGTCGGAGATCCGAGCCCTTTCGCTGTTTTATCTTCAATTAAAGAAGAAAACAAAGCAACAGGATTGCCTTTTAATGAGATAAACGCGAAAGAAAGCGCTATATTAATTTCTCCGGGTCATCTCTTAATGGGAAAATTTATAAACGATTGGAGATCTTTTGTCAGTCAACAACATAGCTAAAGTAAGAGTGCTTTATTCAGACACCGACGCCATGGGCGTAGTTTATCATACGAACTATATAAAATGGTTTGAACTCGGACGGAATGAATTAATGCGCCAGTTGGGCGTTCCCTATACGGAACTGTGCAGTGTTGGCCTGAATCTTCCGCTGATAAAAGTGAGCTGTGAATATATGAAATTCGCGACATATGATCAGCTTCTGACCGTAGAAACAGAGTTTGCTTATATCAAGAAGGCGACTGTAAGATACAATTCCAGAATATGGGATGAAAACAAAGAAAATCTGATCGCGGAAGGATACACTATTCACGCTTGTACGAATAATGAAGGTAAAATTCGCAGGATACCTAAACTGCTTTTGGAGTTGATAAATAAATTTAATATTAGAGGGGAATAATATGGCAGCGAAACTATCAAAAAAAGAATTGAAACAACCTGATGCTTTCCAGTCCACAGTGGAATTAGTAATGAATTATATTTCCGAGAACAAAACCCGCTTCTATGCAATTGTGACGGCGGTAATTGTATCCACGATTATTACTTTCGGTATTTATATGTACTGGAGCTATTATCAATCTTCGGCAATAGACATGTACGCTAGAGCCCGGAATGATATGGCAAGAAATATCGGAAATCAGGAAGCTGTAAGAATAAACATTAAAATATTTAAGGACTTGATTGCAAAATATCCACATAGCTGGAGTGCGCGAATGTCGCATTATCATTTGGGCAATCTTTATTACAGCATAGGTGAAGTGGATAACGCGATAACGGAATATAAAAAATTTGTTTCTTCCTCCAGATCGGACAAGGCAGGAGTAAAGTTTTTAGCCCTGACTTCACTGGGGTATTGCTACGAAGCCAAACAGGATTTGCAAGTCGCACTCGAGTATTATGAAAAAGCGCAAAAAAGCGATAATGTCGGATTCGAATCAATCGGCTTTCGCAACATAGCGCGCGCTTATGAGCAATTAAATGATAAAAAAAATGCTTTGGAAAACTATAAAAAAGCTTTACAAAAGACCAGCGATCCTTCCGTAAAGGTTTTCATCAACCGAAAGATATCTTTCCTTAGCTGATACAACGATGTGGAGAATAAAACTTTGAAAGTACTAATGTCAGGTAATGAAGCTATTGCCCGCGGCGCTTATGAAGCGGGAGTTAGGTTTGCCGCAGCTTATCCGGGAACTCCCAGCACGGAAATTCTCGAAGATTTCGTAAAATATGATGGTGTTTACGCCGAGTGGTCGACCAATGAAAAGGTTGCCGTTGAAGTAGCCATTGGTGCAGCACTGGCCGGCGAGAAAGCAATGGCGGTCATGAAGCATGTCGGCGTAAATGTTGCTGCCGATCCCATTTTTACAGTTAGTTATACGGGAATCAACGGAGCATTAGTTCTTGTCAGCGCTGATGATCCATCGCTGCACAGCTCACAAAACGAGCAGGATAATCGCAATTACGCCAGGTTTGCCAAAATTCCCATGCTGGAACCATCCGATGCTCAGGAAGCCAAGGTATATATAAAGCTCGCTTTTGAAATAAGCGAAAAGTTTGATACGCCGGTTTTCTTGCGTTCTACCACGCGAGTTTCCCATTCCAAATCAGTGGTAACCATTGAAGAACCGGTACAATATAAAGACAACACCGGTTTCATTTATAACACCGAAAAATACGTTATGGTACCGCATTGTGCAAGGCTGCGTAGGGTGGAGGTTGAAAAACGGCAGAGGTTGTTAAAGGAATTTGTGGACACATTCCCCGAAAACAAAATAGAAATCAACAATCCGAACATTGGAATTATCACTGCCGGAATGCCTTATAACTATGCCAAAGAGGTCTTTCCCGATTATTCATATTTGAAATTGGGAATGGTTTATCCTTTGCCTGAGAAATTGATTCGCGATTTCGCCTCTAAAGTAAAGCAAATATATGTCATCGAAGAGCTGGATCCTTTCCTGGAAGAACAGATAAAAGCAATGGGCATTAAAGTAATCGGTAAAGAAATCTTTCCTTATACGCTTGAGTTTGATCCGGGTGTTATTAAAAACGCAATTGAAAGAAATACGCCTGAAGCTGTTTCGCCTTACAGTGAAAAGCTCCCGCCTCGTCCGCCAAATCTCTGTCCGGGATGTCCCCATCGTGGTTTGTTTTACGCATTACGCAAATACAAGGCATACGTTCACGGGGATATCGGCTGTTATACTTTATCTTATATGAAACCATTGGAAGGTTTGCATTCCTGCATCTGCATGGGCGCAAGCATCGGCATGGCACATGGAATGAGCAAAGCTTTGAAGGAAAAAGGGAAGGGTAAAGTCGTCGGTGTAATCGGTGATTCCACTTTTCTGCATTCGGGAATAACTCCGCTTTTGGATATGGCTTATAACCATAGCGATGCTTTAATAGTAATCCTGGATAACAGCACAACAGCCATGACCGGCATGCAGGAACATCCCGGAACGGGTTATACCTTGAAGGGAGAAGAGACAACAAAAGTTAATCTAAAGGTTTTAGTATCTGCTCTAGGTATCGATAATATAAAAATTATCGACCCTCTTGATTTGCAGGAAACAAGAAGTGCCATTAAAGAAGAACTGGCCAAAGACGGCCCTTCGGTTATCATTGCTCAAAGACCATGCGCTTTATTCAAACGAGCGAACATTAAATCAAAACCTGCGTTGAAAGTTGATCCGGATAAATGCGAAGGATGCAAAATGTGCCTGGGATTGAATTGTCCGCCGATTTCCTGGAAAAAAGGAATAACCAAAGAAGGATCAAAGCGTAAAGGCATTTCCTTTATTGATGGAAGTATTTGTAACGGATGCGGTTTATGTCAACAGGTATGCAAGTTTGGAGCTATAAGTTAGAGTAGAATTACCGCCTTACTTCCCTCTCCCTTGAGGGGAGAGG
>AWGX01000721.1 GCA_000495415.1 Smithella sp. ME-1
ACCTGCAAGGTGGTAACTTACATGCGACTTGGTAATTATGGAAGAAGAAACTTTGGATGAAATTCTTGACGGACGTTTAAGGGTTTTTCAAACCAAACGAGGATATAGATTTTCTCTGGATTCGATTCTACTTGCCAATTTTGTATCCTTAAAACTTCGCGCCAGCGCAATCGATATCGGATGCGGCAATGGAATTATTCTTTTAATTTTAGCAAAACGTTTCCCCACAGTGAATTTCTCCGGTTTGGAAATTCAGGAAAATCTTGCAGCTCTTGCCGAAAAAAATACACGAATAAATAATCTGGAAGACCGTATTAAAGTCTTTCCCGGAGACGCGAGAAATATAAAACATATATTATCACCGCGTTTATTTGATACGGTAATTTTTAATCCTCCTTATAGAAAACTGAAGTCCGGTAGAATAAATCCCCATCCGGAGAAGGCTATTGCGCGACATGAAATAAAAGGTTCTTTGGAAGATTTTTTATCGTCGGCAAAGTATTTACTCAAACCGGCGGGAACTGTTTTTACTATTTATCCTGCGAAGCGATTGATTGAACTGGTTTACGTATTTCGGAATAGCGGCATTGAACCAAAAAAAATGAGACTGGTTTTTTCTGATAATTTTTCCGAAGCGGAATTTGTTCTGGTGGAAGGGAAGGCCGGTGGTCGTGAAGAGCTGAAAGTAGAATCACCTCTTTTTATTTACGATAAAAACAAAAAATATACGGAAGAAATAGAAAATATCTTCACCGAACTTTCTCATTTTCCAGGCGACGGCGACGGCTGATTTCCAGTTGCATAACACGTTCGAATATAGATGCCAGTTCCCGGTCAGCTATGTCTGCTGTGCATTCGGCGATCATTTTTTTATCTCTTTCTTTCAATACGGTTTTTCTTGTTAAAGAAATATTTTTTTCGGTTTTGTACTGAATCGGCGTGTAACCGACCGCAAACCGGATTTCTTTTACGGCATTTCTTCCGGCAAGCTCGTTTAATTTATTACGAATTTCTTCTTTCATGAAGTGAAGTTGCTGTACCCAAACAGAGGAAACTGTTTTAATAAATAACGTGCCACCACGAAAACAATCAGGTTGTGTTTTTGAGGCAATTTGAGATCCCACGGCTTTTGGCCATAGTTTCAACAGGGCGTTTTCTTCAATTTTTGAATTCATGCCTTTTTTCTTTAAGACAGAAGATAAAACTTCGCCAATTGATTGCAATTTATTTTGTTTTTTTCTGCGCATGTTTTCCTCTTGGCATAAATCAGATAATTGGTCAAGAAGACGAAAAAAATCCAGTTTTAAATCAAAGATGATATCGAG
>AWGX01000722.1 GCA_000495415.1 Smithella sp. ME-1
CCCGACAAAGTCGGGATTCAACTTGCCAATTCCGCTTCACTTTGGAATTGGAGTTTTACAATAAAGCAAAAGCAATAATTAGGGAAAAGGAGGAACCATGAATAAAGCCCTGGATGAGTTATTTGTTTACCCAAAGGAATTGGTGGATGAGGAATCGAAACGCATTATTAACGTGGTCAGGCAATGGGCCGACAAAGAGATTATTTCCAAGCGTCAGGAGTATCGGGAAAATTACGAAAAGCTTTTTACTGAAAAGAGTAAAACTCTTAATCTCACCATCGGCTTACAAAGACTTATCCTGCCTGAAGAACATGGCGGATTTGGCTGGAACAACCCCGCCAACGCGCCAGGCATCGCTTCTGTCCTTACTGAAATCGGACGCGCTGACGCCGCCATCGGTGTAGCTACCGCCGTCAAATACACAATCCTGGCCGCGATCACTATGGCACCAAATTTCGACAAAGCCCTGTGTGATGCGCTGGCGACCGTTTACTGTGGCGAAGAATTAAAGACTTTTTCCCTTATTCTCCCGGGCATGGGAAATGTCGGACAGGATACTCCGTTATTCCTGGGACGATCCATCCTGGCGTCCGTTGAGCCGGAAGGTGATGGTTACGTAGTTAACGGAAAGAACCTCCGTCCAATCAACAGCGGCGCAGTAGCTGATTTATTTTGCGTAGTTTGCGCAGATAAAACGGGCAAACCCTGTATCGCTTTCGTTCCCGGTGATAATACCAATATAGTTCGCGGCAAAACTCTGCTGGAAACCGGATTAAATGCCAGCTCCAATGCCGATGTTAGTTTTAATAATGTAAAAATTCCCAGGTCATACGTAATTTCGCGCCAGGGTGTCGTCGAGGAACTCTACACATGGTTAAATCTCCTGCTTGGAGGCGTGAGTGTCGGCACGGGCATGAACTTCTTTGAAATGGTCGGCGACTGGTCGGAAACCAGAACAATCAAAGGCGGTTATATGATGAAAGAAAATCCCCTCTGCGCTTCCGTTCTGGCTGATGTGGCTGACGAGGTCTTTACTTCAAGATTATTCCTTTACGATCTTGCCCAGACAATATCCAAACCAAACGATTGGGGACAAAGCGGCAGCCAGCGAGTATATACAATTGCGCAGGTTCTCGGTTCTAAGATTCAGCAAAATGTTATGCGGGCAATAAACAGGGGATTGGAACTAATGGGATCAGCCGGCTACTCCAAAGAGTGGCATGTGGAAAAACACTGGAGAGATATCAAGACAATCCAGTCATACCTTTGCGGAGTCGGTGCCGAAGCGCCGGTAAAGATGGATACGGCGCGGTTTTTCTTTGACTGCAAAGATATTTAAAAGGAGATGAATAATGAAAAACTTCGATGAATTCTCAAAACCGGAAGAATATATATCACCTATGGACAAACACATCCGTAGCGTCATTAGAAATTGGGCTGCCAAAGAGGTAATGCCTTACAGACGTAAATATGATGAAGACTGGAAAGATCACCACATTATTGAGCCGGCTTTCGACAAACTCATGGGAAATAAAGGTGTCGGGCTTCAAAAAGCGTTATTCCCTCCGGAGCTGGGAGGCTGGGGCATCGGACAGTCCGATTCGGCGTTCACCGTCTCCTGCGCACTGGCGGAAGAGGTTGGACGGGCGGACACGGCCATGGCCGTGGCTTTTATGGTCACTTATTGGCCTTTGACGACAATCCTTGTCGAACCCCATGTCAACTGGCGGCTGGCTAAAGAATTCGCTCCCATGTTCTGCAATTCTGACAAAGCTGTCTTCGCGGCCAATGCCATGACGGAACCTCAGGGTGGAGCGGATATCGAAAACATGGACATTCTAGGAGGCAAAACCATCCGCACTGTTGCCCGTTTAGAGGGAGACGAATGGGTCCTCAACGGCCACAAACTATGGCCAACCAATACTGGCGGAGTGTCCAAACTGTTCAGCGTTCCGTGTACTACAAAATTAGGATCAAATGATCCTAATGACTTTGCCATGATCTTCGTTCCCGCCGACACCAAAGGTGTAACTCAAGGGGGCCCTTATGAAAAAGCCGGTATGGCCGCCGATAAAAACAGCGACATCTGGTTCGAGGATGTAAGAGTACCCAGCTGGTATCGAGCTCATGGACCGGGCATGGACGCTCAGGTCTTCCGCGAAATCATTCCCTGGGGATTGGCAGCCAGCATGGGATTTATATGCGGCGCTATGCTCAACCTCTACGAAATTCTCTATGACTTCGTCTCGACGAAAACTTACAAGAACAAGCCACTGAAAGAAGACGATCACATTGCCTCGATTATTGGCCGGATTGCCGGCGACATAGATATCTGCAGAATTCTGACCTATGAAGCGGCGCGAATGGGCGACAGGCGCAACAAGCCCTATGGCTATCCCATCCATTCGGATGAAGTGGCCTGCAAGATGCGTAATCTCAAAGATTTCGTCTGCGATAGAGCGGTTGATGTTTTCGGCAAGGCCATGGACGTTCTCGGCCCATATGGCGCCGACCGTGAATACGATATCGAAAAGCATTGGCGCGATATCAAAATCATTCAGTTATGGATGGGCGGCAAGCAGCTCTGTCAGGTGGAAGCAGCACGGTATTTCTTCAACTGCAAGACATTATAGGAGAACAAATCATGGAAGAAGCCAATAAAGGAGTAATTGACTTAACCGATCGAATTTTTCAGGAACTGCTCAAAAAGCCGGGCTTCAAAGAAGGCACAAGAACTGTTCTGCAGAATATAGATCCCGAAGCAAGCCGAAGACTCGTCAGGACGATGATGTGGCAGGACCCGGAGTTTTTTCTGGGATTGCTGGGCGCTGTTCCTTCTATCTTCAATTCCTTAATTCAATGTCTGGATGAACTGCTCATTCAGCTTAACGATAAATTTTCACCTCTGCTGCTTCACGATTTTATGAAGTCTCTTGTCTTATCGATTGATAAAAAATCTCTGGAAAGTATCGTCCGCAACGGCAAAGTTCTGGCGGCAGAATTGTGGGCTATCGCGGAAGAAACATACCAGGAGCAAAACGATTCCAACACTAATACGGAGGGAGGAGAACATGGAAAATAGCGCCGCGATGCCCGCCAAGGGAGGAGTACTCAAAGAGGTATTAAGCACACCCTTCGTGAAAGATATAATTCGCAGTACCTTACAAAGCAGAAAACCCGACAAATCCCATCCGCTTGTTGTAGCTCTCATCTGGCAGGACCCGGAAGTCATTCTGTCAATTTTGGGCTCTATCCCACCTACCGTCAATTCCTGTGTCGGCGCTCTGGCGGAAGTGGGAAATCAACTCAACGAAAAATTTTCGCCGGAACTGCTCCGGGATTATCTCGGCAGTATTATCAATGATATTGACGCCGATGAATTTAAAGCACTGGTCGAAGCTTACACCACGATGATTAAAAATCTTTGGGAAGTTTCGCCCGAACTGAGAGAGGCGGTTGGCAAAACAATAACTCAGGAAGCTCCGCCTTTGATCGGTGAAGGAATTAATGCAGCAACAAAGTTTATCAATGATGTCAGCAAAAGCGATCCGCGCCTGGTGAGTAAGTTCGTTTCTGACATAGTAGCAAATATCGACGGTGATGAGTTCAGAGATGCTACTCACACTATCGTAAATGCGGTTCTTGATCAGAAACTGCATTTGTTTTCCTGGGTATGGCAGCTTCTCCGCAAAAGGATGAAACGCAGAAAGTAGCGAAAGGGATAGTTTTATAAAACTATTGGGTAGTAATTATAGTTTATTTTTAAATGGAGGCATATTCCATGAAATGTGTTGAGAATCAGGTTCAACCGGATACTGTAGCTGACATGACGGGCATGGTTGTATGGAAGATTGTAAAAACACCCGCAGCAAGAAAATTAGTGATGTCCATTGTTCACGCGGCGCTTAAAGACTGGTCTGGTGACAGTAAGCTTAAAATGCGAATGTCTGCAAACGTGGAAAAGATTTTTGATGAAGTTCTGTCCTCGAAAGAAAAAACCGAAAACAAGATAGCCGGCGATTTGGATTATGCGGAAATTCTACGTCCCGGCTTTCGGAAAATAATTGAAAACATAGATTTTGGCGAATTAAAGGAAACACTGGACTGCTCTCAGGACGATATTGCCGCCGTCGTAAAAATGGCCAATGAGGAGATGTGGCAATATCCGGCCAAAGTTGTTTGTCTGTTGTCAATGCTTCCCTCTGTCGCTAACATGACCGTTTCGGCAGTAAAGGAAACCTTAACACCGATTAACAATCTGGCGCCGGACCTTCTGGGTGATGTTGTATTGTCATTGGCTGATGAAATTGACGGCAAGAACATCGGATTGGTTATCAACGAATTATGCGAACTGGTTCGGAAGGTTCACACCGGCAGCGTTCTCCTGGGAGAACCGGGCAAACCTCAGTCTGCTAATACTTTGTCTCATCTCATGCAAGATACAATGAGCACGATTAACATTAACCTTCTGCTCAAAGCCAGAGCGTCGCTGTCAGAAATCAAGGAAATGTCGCTTCAGAATTTAATAGACCTCCTGGAACAGAGTCCAGAACTTTCCAGAGAATTCTTTCAAAGCCATTTTGTTTCATTGATCGCGTCCATTCGAAAATGGAGCCGCAAGGCTGATGCCTTTGAACGTCTGTTCTCCGATGAAGATATCGCACGTGAATTTGCCAGGGGAATGAGTGAAATTGATGCGCAGGAAATAGCGGGTACGATAAGCAGATTATGCGGAATGCTAAATCGCGTACGCGCCACTACTCCCGGCATCATACGGAATACCCTTTCACAGATGATAAACTCCGTTGACGCTGTAGAAGTTGGAGAAACTGTACAATGGTTCACTGAGGATGTTGTGGAATCTCTTAAACCGGTTGCTACTGAGGTGTTGCCGCCACTTATCAGAGGATTGGCAGATCTTTTGAGACCAAATTCTTCCGGAATTCCCTCGGAAATTGCTGACGCTCTTGAATATTTGAAAAACGCAATTAACAGCAAGGAGGCCGCCGTATGATGAAAGAATTTTTTGAAGCTTCCACTATACTCAACAACAAACACGTACAACAATGGAAGAAAGACGGGAAAAAAGTGGTGGGCTATACCTGTTCGTATGTGCCCGATGAAATCTTTCACGCGGCAGGAATACTTCCCTTTAGAATACGCGGTTTCGGCGCCACTGATACCACAATAGGAGACACCTATTTCGGACCATTTATTTGCAGCCTGCCCAAATGCATGCTGCAACTGGCCGGAGAAGGTAAGTTTAACTTTTTAGACGGCGCGATTATTACCCCTGGGTGCGATTCTATGCGGCGGCTGGATGAATGCTGGCGTAAAGCCGGTAGTGACGTCGAAGGCGTCATTCCCCCTTTCTTTTTTCATTATGGAGTCCCTCATAAATATTCGGACTATACGATCAAGTGGCTGACCGATGAAACCAGACGCCTGATTGCCGCGGTGGAAGAACACTTTAAAGTAAAGATCACCGATGTTGAACTGAAAAAATCCATCAAACTATATAATCAAAGCAGAATTCTTCTTGATCGTTTCGAAGTGATGCGTACGCTGGATGCGCCGCCATTCAACGGCGAAGAAGCTCTGGCAGTTATACTTTCCGGCACTACCATGCCCCGCGAAGAATACAATGCGTTACTGGAGCAGTTTATTTCCAATGCGGAGAAAGCTCCTGGAATTAAGGATCGGGTGCGTTTGATGCTTGTGGGCAGCGCCAATGATGACGTGGGACTGGTTAAGGTAATTGAAGGAGAAAAAGCCCTGGTGGTTGCCGACAATCTCTGCTTCGGTTCGCGATTCTATAGCGACAGGGTAGAAGAAGATAGTGAGCCTGTATCAGCGCTCTGTAAGAGATACCTGGGACACAATGATTGCCCACGCATGTACGGAGATTATCATAGGAGATTAGATATACTCGCACAAAAAGTAGATAAGGCGAAAATTGATGGCGTTATTCTGCAAAACATCCGGTTTTGCGATCTGCACGGTGCTGAAAACGGACTGTTCGAGAAGGATCTCGAGGCAAATGGCATACCCTGCATGCGACTGGAGCGTGAGTACGGTCCATTGGTAGAGACAGGCAGAATGAAAATGCGCGTTGACGCCTTTATTGAAAGAATACAGCAGAGGAGGGCTGCCGCATGAGAAAAGAAACCCGAGAGTATAATTTTGACTGGATGATGTGGAATGCCTTTTCGGCAGCTTCGCGACTGAAAAGCGGGACGGATAAGGAATACCAGACAATACTAAAATACATCCCTTATTTTAAGGGAGTTGTTGGTGCAATATTGGGCACCGGTGAACCCGGAGAGAAATTTATTGGAATATGTTCAAAATATCTGGAGAATCTGGTCTTTGCCAAAGAAAAAGGCAAAAAGACGGCCATCACCACTTTTTGTTTTTCCCCTGCCATTTTCTATGCCATGGACATCATGCCGATTTGTCTCGAAGTTCTTTCAGTCATGATGACCTTCACCTATAAAAGAGGAACTTCAGAATTTCTGGATTACTGCAACGAAGTAGGATTTACTGAAACGTCCTGTTCCTCTCAACGAGGTACTATCGGTGCTTACCTGGCGGGTATCGGCACGGATATCGATATGATCGTCACAGACACGCCCGGCGTTTGCGATACCAACGCCAACGCGTTTTCCTTTGCTTCAGCCTATCTTAAAAAACCTTTCTTTCAGTTGGATTTTCCGCCCGATCTCACCGGCGAGCGCTCCAGGGAATACCACAGGGAGGACTTCAAGGCACTAATCCGATTCCTGGAAGATAATACCGGGAAAAAACTGGATTACGATCGCCTGAAAGGACATCTCGTGGAACTGGCAAAACAGGATGAACTCATTGCAGAATTGGAGGATCTGGCCCGGATAATACCCAGCCCTGTACCTGTTCCCTATAACCTGATGGTATACGCCTCACGTTTTCTTTTTGCCGGAATGCCGGAATGCACCGGTGTCCTGGAATCCATGCTGAAAGTAGCCAAAGAAAATGCAGCGAAAAATATTTCCGGATTAAGTGGCGGCGTCGAAAAGCTGCGGGCATTCTTTTGTTACATTGATCATTATGCTCAGAATTTGCAATTCTGGCAAATGCTGGACAGAAATGGCATCTGCTACCAAGGCAATATTCTGAGTCATTTCTGGTCACACAACGCGCCGCATGTGGCCCATTATCATAAAGAGGATGCTGCCTATATTATTGATACAAAGAGTCCGGACGCGCTGATTGACAGCTTGGGTATGATCAATTCACGCATGCCCATGGTCAAATCCATTCGCGGACCCTATGATGCTCCTAATATGTGGCTGGAAGATACGCTTGGTCTGGCCAAGATCTACAGTGCTGATTTTATTGTTTACAACGGCACACCGGGATGCCGCAACACATGGGGAATGGTAAAACTCCTGGCTCGTGACACGGAAAAAGCGGGTTATCCGACATACATTATGTATGCCGACGCTTTTGATGTGCGCGTACAGTCCTGGGAAGCCACAGAAGAACGGTTTATGGAATTTCTTAAGGTAAGGAGGCTTGTATAATGTTCGTAGCGGGATGCGATGTCGGATCATTAACGTCCAAGGCCGTCATTATGAAGGACGGCAAAATAATTGAATCGGTCATTATCAAATCAAAGGCACGACCATGGGAATCAGCCGATGAGGTAATGGACATAGTCCTGTCCCGGGCCGCCCTGACCATGAAAGATATAAAGAGATGTGTGGGAACCGGTTACGGCCGGGACAAGATATCTTTTATCAATGAAGCCATTTCAGAAATTGCCTGCCATGGCAAGGGCGCACGCTGGCTGGTGCCTTCGGTAAGAACTGTTATCGATATCGGCGGACAGGACTGCAA
>AWGX01000723.1 GCA_000495415.1 Smithella sp. ME-1
CCGCTGCGAGAATCTTCAACCGACATTTCTTATCAACAGGAAACGAAGAATGCGGAATCAACAGTAGTTCCTCTGGCACGAACTTCTTCTACTTATGTTCCACTCCCACAGGAAGCCAAGGCTGTCGAAATAGAAAGGACTCCTCCGGCAGAAATTACTTCATCTCCTGAAGAAAAAGAAGAACAGCCGGCTACAGTTGAACAAGAAGATTATGAAGAAGTAATAATCGGCAAACAGAAAGTAAAAATGTCAATTCCTGACAATATTATAAGACAGGCAAAGCTGACAAATTCTGAAAGTAAAAACAAATTGGCAGGCTATTGGTCAGCTCAGGTTATTAAAGA
>AWGX01000724.1 GCA_000495415.1 Smithella sp. ME-1
TTCCCGCCTTCGCGGGAATGACAACGTCCTTGCTGCTTCACTCCTTGCCCCTTGCTTCATTTACCACTGAAGTTCGCTTGCGGATTTCTTCACTTTGTTGACTTCAATACTGGCGATGTGACCATTGCTTAAATGAATGATACGGTCAGCCATGCCGGCAATATCCACGTTATGAGTGATAATGGCCGTTGCTGTTCCCAATTCGCGATTGATACGCTCCAGAGCCTGCAGCACCACTACACCCGTTTGGGAGTCGAGCGCTCCCGTAGGTTCATCGCATAGAAGTACTGTCGGATTTTTGGAGATGGCGCGCGCTATGGCCACACGCTGCTGCTCACCGCCGGAAAGCTGGGCCGGAAAATGATTAAACCGTTCAGTCAATCCGACAAGATCAAGAGCCTTATCCGGAGCCATCGGCTTTTCGGCAATTTCCGTCACCACAGAAACGTTTTCCCTGGCCGTAAGACTGGAAATCAGATTGTAGAATTGAAAAACAAAACCGACATGAAAACGGCGATATTCCGTTAGTTCTTTTTCGGTTGCTTTGGTTAACTCTTTTCCTCTGTAAGAAACGACACCACCGGTCGCTGTGTCAAGACCTCCCATTATATTGAGCAATGTGGATTTTCCACTTCCTGACGGACCAAGTAAAACAACCAGCTCGCCGGCGTATAGCTCCAGGTTAACGCCACGCAGCGCGTGAACTTCCACCTCTCCCATTTTATAGACTTTAGTGAGATCCCGAACCTGAAAAAATTTTTCTTTTTCTTGATTCATTGCAATGGACTTTTTGCTTTTTTTGATGCCTATTTCCATTCGACATCAGGAAACAATTTTAATAAGTGTAACTTACGGCAGCACCGGCGGAGAATCTATCCGTAAATTGTCCTTCGACATTCAAACGAAATCCTTTGACCAGCGGTATATCTACTCCCGTAAATCCACCCACAATTGCTTTGTTTCGAATGGTATCATCTTCGACCCTGTATTCAGAACCGGAAACACAGGAATGTAAAGATACTTCTGCCTCCGAATAATACACATAAGGACCCGCGTAAACCTTTATGCCGAGCGGAAGAGTAGCCTGAATCCCTACACCAAAATTCGCATTCCAGAAATTTTTTATCTTCAGTTCAGATATAAAAGGCGCCCCGCCCTCGGTTCCCGAAACAGTATCCACAAAATTACTGAAATAATATGTCCCCTGAACAAAAGCGCCTATGCCCAATATACTGTTTATCGGATAAAAAGCCTTTGCCCCTAGTGTGCCGAAAAATTCCCAGTTTGCTTCAAAATTATTCCGGTCGGTCTTAACGGAAGTATCCGTTGAACTGAAAACATCAACAATCTTCATATCCGCAAGACCTACGCGTGCGTATATTTCCCAAATGTTTTTCGC
>AWGX01000725.1 GCA_000495415.1 Smithella sp. ME-1
AAAGATTATGGAGTACCTTCTGTGATTTTACAGATGTTTGCGAATGTAGAAAAAGTTTTGGATGTTCCGGCTGATTGCTTTCATCCTGTTCCCAAAGTTGAATCATCGGTAATGAAGGGATTTTTCATGGAGAAGCCGTTAGTGGAACTTACCGATGAAGATTTTTTTATAAAATTAGTAAGAGACGCGTTTGCTCAGCGCCGGAAAATGCTGATTAATAATTTAAAAAGATCAAAATTATTGAAGGATGTTTCAGAATCGTTATTGAAAGATTTGCTGAGAATGACGGGAATTGATGGTCAGAGAAGAAGTGAAACGCTCTCTGTAAAAGAATTCGGAGATTTGAGTAATATTTTGAATTGCAACCAGAACCAACTGTAAGATGGTCTGAAAATCAATTTAAAAGTTTCCGGAAAGCCTTGCTATATTACTGCGCGAAAAATCGTCCTGATCCACTTATGCCGGTAGAAGAAGACCGCAGAGTTACGTTCACTTCACCGGGTGGAATATCAGCTATGATGCCGCCTATATATACGGCTCCTAAAGTCTTTGCGCCGACAAGTGTACTGTCTGCTCCCAGTTGAAATGTGGCAGAAATGTTCATGCCACTTGTACCGCCAATAATAATCTCCGGCGTAGTAGCTTTTACTACTGTAAGACCGTTGTTGAAAGAGATATCCACTGTCGTGAAACCATTATCACCGCTGCCGAATTTTGTTGTAGTACCGCTTACAGTAAAATCAGTAGTTCCAAAATAACCCGGTTCTGTGTAGCCGGAAAAGCCGTCCGCATCATCCCATATAATGCTTAAGTTGCTGACGTTTCTTAACGGCCGGAGTTTACTCATATCTATGGAAACACTGATTTGGCCGGTTATTGCGGCTAGATCACTATCCGAAATAGCGATCTTGGCGAATGATGCCGGGGGAATTATCAAAAATATCGAGATAACTGCTAATGCTAAAATTCTTTTCATATTTCCTCCATATTAAGACTTTTCAGGAAACAAAATAATCATTATTAAGTTATACGAATTCTTTTTTTCCGTCCCGCAGTTAACCCTAATCTGTTCTGCCAGTTGGCTATTCTATAAACAATAAATCACACTTTTAATTATTTTAACATATAATTCTATGTGACACTTATTTCATAATATAAAACTAATGTAATGTAAAGAAGATTTTAGTATATTTACGTTTCTCTAATTTAAAGTTTACATGGTTATTTATCGGAATTGATCTGTAAAATTGACTGAAATTTGTTCTGTAATTACAAAGGAATTCTTCGTGATCAACTATAAAGACTTCAGAGAGTATCCTGCGAGTTCTTCATTTTAAGAAAATTATTGAAAAACTTATTGACTAACTTCAGGTGAAATAATAATGCTATTCGCTAATTAACGTGATGAAAAGATGAAGAATAAACTCCTGTATATTGAAACGTTTGGCTGTCAAATGAATGTTCACGATTCAGAACAAATGGCAGCAATATTAGCCGGTAGCGGTTATAAATTAACCGAAAATATCAGGTTTGCCGATTTAATCCTTGTTAACACTTGCTCTATCAGGGACAAAGCAGCGCAAAAAGTATACAGTGCGCTAGGCAGGCTGGTTAAAATAAAGGAGAAAAGTCCTGAACTGATTATCGGTGTGGGCGGGTGTCTGGCTCAGCACCTGGGGACAAAATTTCATAAAAAATTTATTCATTTGGATTTTGTTTTTGGCACACACAATATTCACCGTTTGCCTCAACTGATTGCCGCTGTCAAAGAAAAAAGAGAGAAAATTACCGAAATTGATTTCTATAAATCAATAAATTCTATCGGTGTTTTTACACCTCCACAAAATGGTGCGGTAAGCGCTTTTGTCACCATTATGCAGGGGTGCAATAACTTTTGCGCATACTGCGTTGTTCCTTTTCTACGTGGTCCGGAGATGAGCAGGCCGCCCGATGATATACTGGAAGAGATAAAAAAACTTGCTGATTATGGAATTAAAGAGGTTATTCTTTTGGGACAAAATGTTAATTCTTATGGCAAAACGCTGGAAAACGGAATGAACATTGCGGCACTGATAAAGAAAATCGGCAAAAATTCTGGAATTGAGCGAATCAGATTTACTACATCACATCCTCGTGACCTTTCCGATGAATTAATCAGGTGCTTTGCCGAAGAAGAAAAATTATGCGATCATATCCACTTGCCGGTACAATCAGGGTCAAACAGAATATTGGCATTGATGAACAGGAGCTATACAGCTGAAGAATATATGAAGAAAGTTGATCATTTGCGTAAATCGAATCCACGGATAAGCATTACTTCGGATATTATCGTGGGGTTTCCCGGTGAAACACAAATTGAATATCAAGAAACCATTGACATGATGGAAAAAATCAGGTTTGATTCTACTTTTTCATTTAAGTATTCTGAAAGAAAAGGTACCGGGGCTCAAAAGTTAGAAGGAAAGATAGAGGACTGTGAAAAATTAAAACGGCTTAAACAACTGCAACTGTTGCAGGATCAGCATACACTGGAGAAAAATATAGCTTTAGAAGATACCAGGCAGAAAATATTAATTGAAGGAAGAAGCAAAAATTCTGAAAATGATTTAATGGGGCGAACCAGCTCCTGGAAAATTGTAAATTTCAATGGTGAATCGGAATTAATCGGGAAACTGGTGGACGTGAAAATATCGAAGGCTTATTTACATTCGTTAAGAGGAAAAATGATAAATAAGGAGGCAGATAGTGTTGATTGAGATGAAGGTGGCGGGATTGACCATTGATCCTATTACGAATACTCCCATCGTAATATTGAAGAACATACAGGAAAGCAAAGCCATTCCAATCTGGATAGGTTTATTTGAAGCAAGTGCTATTGCGACGGAGTTGGAAAAGATTGTTTTTCCCCGGCCGATGACCCATGATTTGCTTAACGAATGTTTAAAATCTTTAAACGTGACAGTAAATAAAATTGAGATAATAGACATTCGCGGCAATACTTTTTTTGCTAATATTTATTTGAGCAGGGGAGGAGAAAGTTTTACGATTGATGCGCGTCCCAGTGATGCGATAGCCATAGCTCTTCGCGCGAATGCGCCGATATTTGTCGATGAAAATGTTATCGAAAAATCCCGTAATGTTGATTTAGTGATTAAACTCGGCGATTTGGATCAATTAAAAGAAGAGAAAATTAAAGAATTTCTGGAGAATCTTTCGGTAGAAGATTTCGGTAAATATAAAATGTAATGAGACAAGCTGAGAGCGAACGAAGTGACGCTCGAAGCGTAAGTCGAATTATCCCCTGAGCGAAGCGAATGGGG
>AWGX01000726.1 GCA_000495415.1 Smithella sp. ME-1
ACCTGCAAGGTGGTAACTTACATGTGATGTGGTATCAGAAACTTATGGCCAGACCTGCATACGGCCCGTAAAAGTCCATCTTAGCGTATATATCGCTGACATCGTCGATTTTTAAGGACATTGCCCGGTAGCCACCGTGAATATTGAAAAAGGGAACAGGCGTCAGGGAAAGGTCGACCATGGCGTCGTAAAAGAAACTGCCGGAATACCCCATTCCTGTAATCTTTGCCCGCGCTTCCAGAATATCAGCGAGTATGCCAACATTAACGCCCAAACCGATCATGGGGATAGGAACATGAAAATCTTCCTGGTTATCGTATACGGACCCCGGTGTTGTTGAGCGCATTCTTACTTCACCGTCAAAATATTTGACTTTGCCTATAAGTCCCAGAGAGAATCCCGCCAGAATATTTTCAAGATTTAGAAATTTGTATTGGTATTCCAGATCAAACATGCTCGTTTTTAAGTCCGATTCAACGTAGGCGTTGACATTATATGTGTCACCGTCAAACACAATAGTCTTTCCAATGTTCGTTGCTCCGGAAAGACTGACAAATGAATATGAAAGACGTATTTCGTGGTTGCCCATTGAGAAAAAAGCCTCTACTCCTGGGAAGTTTTCATTACTGACGCCCAAATCGTTTTTTATGTCAATTTCCGTACCAACGGTTCCATCTTTATCCACGCGCAGATCGCCTTTGAACGTGGGAATCCAGTATTCGGCGTGCGCGCCGAATCCTAAAGCGAACACCGATGGAGTAAAAAATATCGCGAATAAAATTAATGTTCCGATAATGGCTAATAATTTTTTCTTCATGCTGTGATCTCCTTGTCGGATTTTGGATTTTTTTGATTTATTAATTAAGAAATTTATAAATGTATTTTATAGTTTTGTAAAGATATTTACTCTGTCGGAGAAAGTTATATTAAACACACCGGAGAACCAAAATTAAATTGACATCTTCGGTACTTAAGGCGTATATCCGGTTAAAATAATAAAAACTTATAAGGTAAAATATGGCCACGAAAACCGTTTCTAAGAAATCAGCAAAAATCAGGATTGGCATTTTGTACGGCGGAAGATCAGGTGAGCACGATGTCTCGCTTTGTTCCGCCGCGTCGGTTTTTTCCGCCCTTGATCGCGGCAAATACAAAATAACGGCCATCGGTATTGACAGAGACGGCCGCTGGTATGTGCAGGACAAACCAAAAATAATCTCCGATAAGGATTTCGGCAGAAAAATGTCTTTGAAAAAGAGCGGCATGTGGCTGGTCAATCATTTCGAACAGAAAAACAAACTTTGTCTTTACGATATGAAAAATAAGAACAAAGAAGTGGTTGTGGATGTCGTGATTCCCGTATTGCACGGAACATTCGGCGAAGACGGTACTCTGCAGGGGCTTCTGGAACTGGCGATGGTTCCTTATGTGGGTGCGGATGTTATCGGCTCGGCCATCGGTATGGATAAGGACATCGCCAAACGGCTGCTCAAAGAAAAGGGCATTCCTGTTGTTCCTTCCGTAACCGTGAATAAACAAAACTGGCAGGATGATTCAAAAAATATTATGAAAAGCGCGCTTACAAAACTGGGCCTGCCGCTTTTTGTCAAACCGGTTTGCACCGGTTCTTCCGTGGGAGTGAAAAAGATCAAGAAAAAAGAATCGCTTGCGGCAGCAATGAACTTTGCCTTTCAATTCGACACGCGTGTGATGATAGAAAAAGCGGTTGACTGCCGCGAAGTAGAATGTGCCGTTTTGGGAAATGAAAAACCGGTTGGTTCAGTTCTCGGTGAGATTATTCCGAATCATGAATTTTACTCATATGAAGCCAAGTATATTGATCCAAATGGAGCGGCACTGAAAATTCCCGCGGAAATTAATGAAGCTCTTACGGAAAAAATCAGAAAGATTGCCGTTGAAGGATACATGGGGCTGGGTTGTTCCTCCATGGCGAGGGTTGATTTCTTTCTCGATAAGAAAACCAATAAATTTTATCTTAATGAGATAAACACACTGCCCGGATTTACCAGCATCAGCATGTATCCCAAACTCTGGGAAGCCACCGGCCTCAAATACAGCGATCTGCTGGACAAATTGATAGGACTAGCTCTCGACCGACATAAGAAGAAGTTGGAGATCAAGACGGAAGGTATTTGATCCGCTGGGGCTATTGAAACGTACCAATCTGCGTTGTTGCGCTGCAAATC
>AWGX01000727.1 GCA_000495415.1 Smithella sp. ME-1
TTTTTTTGCTTCTTCAATCAACCATGGCCGGAATTTAGGATGAGCTATGGCGATTAACGACATGGCGCGTTCTCTGATATTTTTACCGTGCAGATAGGCTATGCCGTATTCCGTTACTACATAGCGTACATCAGCACGGTTAAGAGTTATTCCAGCCTGTTCTTTCAAAGCAGGAACAATACGTGAAATGGTATCGTTGCGGGAAGTAGATTTAAGAGCCAGAATGGTTTTACCGTTTTTGGAAAATAACGCGCCTCTCATGAAATCCTGATG
>AWGX01000728.1 GCA_000495415.1 Smithella sp. ME-1
AGGTAACAGATCATGAAAAAGACATTAGCAACCACAATAGTGACGGCAGCAGTAGTTCTTTTAACGGCAACTTTCGGATTTGCCGAATATGCGGCAACAGGCGCCACGAACTTTCCTTATTTCCAACTGGGATGCTTAATCCTTGGCGGCTTGGTCATAGTTTCTCTGAAACGTAAATATGAAAAGATGTATGTTGGCGAAGTAGTCGGTGCATTCGCTCTTTACACAATCCTGATGGCACTGTTCACCAATCCGGTTATCGAGGCTGTAAAAACATTAGTAGGCTAAAAAGTACTTTAACAGAATAGAAGCAAACAAGAATATTTCAAGTGAGGTAAGAGTAAAAACCATGATCTGTTAAAGTAACACACCTCCACCCCACTTTTGCCCCTCAAGGTCAGAAAGACTTGAGGGGCGTCTTTTTAGTGAGCCAAGCTAATCCCGATTTTATCGGGAGA
>AWGX01000729.1 GCA_000495415.1 Smithella sp. ME-1
ATTTTTAATTTGTTGTCTTATCGCCTGCGGCGGCAGTCCGGATACAGCAGATACGGGAGGCGGCAACGGAGGAGATACAACAACAGGCACACCTACACTTACTTTAACACTTTCCTCAACAACAGTAACATTTGGCATACCTATCACGGCTAGTGCAACACTAAGAGACGCAAGCGGCACACTGGTGAGCGGCGCGGTTGTTACTTTTGCATCAACCAGTTCACTGGTTGCATTCACTCCTTCTTCTGCCACGAGACTGACTAATGCTTTTGGAGTTGCTACCATCACATTGGATGCCGCCAGCACTGATTCCGAAGGTGCTACATACATAACGGCATCAGCAGAATTTACTTCGGGAAGTGATACTGTGACCGTAACCAGTGCACCCGTCGGTTTATCTATAGGCAGTGTACCCGTTACTCTTGGTCCTATTACATTAGGACAGTCTTCAATTTCAGCCTATGGCACCAGTTCTGTAAGTGTTCCTGTTTTAATAGGTGGCTCACCGGCAACTGTACCCATTTCAGTAACGTTTACCTCTAACTGTGTTTCCAGCGGCAAGGCTACCCTAACAAGCCCGGTAAACAGCAACACAAGCAACGGCATAGCAATTTCCACATATAAAGATAACAACTGCAGCACTGGTTCAGACACGATACTTGCATCTGTAACAGGTGCAAGTATTAGCACTTCAATTACTGTAATCCCACCAGCTACCAGTAATATACAATTTGTATCGGCAACACCTGCAATTATCGGAACTCAAACTGCAAGCGCTCCTACGCTTTCAAAAAGTTCTTTGGTTAAATTCAAGGTTGTGGACAGCTATGGCAACGGAAAAACTGGCGTACGAGTTGATTTCAGCCTCTTACCTGACAATCCTGATCTAGGAATAACTTTATCCTCGGAATATGAAACATCCGATGCCAACGGAGAAGTCACAACATCTGTTATTTCCGGTACTGTGCCGACTCCCGTTTGGGTAGTGGCAAGAGTGCATGACAATCCGACAATCGTCAGCCAGTCCAACACTTTGGCTATAACAACCGGTCTGCCGTCACAAAACTTCTTCTCGCTTAGCTTCCAGTCATTCAATATCGAAGGCTGGAATTATGATGGAGTGACTTCCACAATAACAATTATCGCTTCGGATCGTCTGGGCAATCCGGTGCCAGACGGAACGGTTATTACTTTTATTACCGAAGGAAGTCAAATTACTCCGGCTTCTTGCTCAACGACCGGTGGAAGCTGCACAGTAACATTTAAAAGTTCCGAATACAAACCAATCGATGAAACTACTACGACACAACCGTTGGGAGCCGTAGCTGCACTAACGTGTGACGGTTCACCTATTGAAATTACATACGGGGATGGATCTACAAGCGGTCCTCTATATGTTCAGAGGGGAAGGGTCACAATGCTTGCTTATGCTCTGGGCGAAAAAAGTTTTGTTGATTCCAACGGCAATAATAAATACGATTCTGGAGAAACTTTTTATGATCTTGGCGATTTATACATTGACTTCAATGAAAATGGGACATGGGATTCGAACCCCACACAACCCAATCTTTACGAGCAATTTATTTCTTACCCCTACACAACTGGTACTCAAGCTTGCTTGACACAGCCTATGGGAACACCCTTACCAGATAATTATGGAAGTGCTCCCAGCAAAGAGAATACATGCAATGGCGAGTGGGGAGAGCACTACGTGCGGCGGAGTGCTGTAATTGTTCTATCTGGTTCGCAAGCTCAAATTTCGCAAACAAAATTTGAAATAGATAGTTGCAAGCAAACATTTTCCTTTTGGCTGATGGACCAAAATTACAATCCCATGCCGGCAGGAACAACAGTAGCTGTTGAAAATGCTTCTGTTTTTTACCAGAAATCTGTTGATGACGCCCCTGTCGCTGCTACAACAAGAGTTGGAGGTTCTCCTGTTTTATCAACTGCTCACGCTGGAGGAACAGTTGCCACTTTTACTGTGGATGGTGGAGCTGGATGCTCAGGCACTGGACCTACCCCCTATCCCGTAGGCGTCGCTGATATAGTAGTTACAACACCTAGAGGCGTTCGAACTTCAATAGGTGTTCAAGTTGTTGACGAAGATTAGCTTACTATTAATTAATATTTAAAAAGCCGACAACTAGTCGGCTTTTTAAATAAAACTTTCGAAAACAAATACCGATATATGGGGACTCTTCAAAACGATATATCTATGCGCAGGCTTTAATCAGGAACATTTCCAGCAGCATTTGCGGGCTGGAAGCGGAAGTTTTAAAGGCGCGGTCAAGCTCCAGTAAATCATCAAGAAATTTTACCAGGCGGGTATTGTTAAAGCGGATGCAGTTGCGTAATGCATTATATACAACAAAAGGATGCTGGCTGAAAATAAGGCCTTCCCGTTTTGCAGCAAGGGAGTTCAATTCACCCACAACAGGATAGAGAACTTTTTGAA
>AWGX01000730.1 GCA_000495415.1 Smithella sp. ME-1
GTATATCGGAGTAGGCGAGGGTCTGGATGATTTACGTGTTTTTGATAGCACTGATTTTACGAAGGCTATTTTGGATTAAATAGTTATAAAATTACGGTAAAGTCTTATGAATAAAATCTTTGCGATAGGAGACATTCACGGCTGTCTGGAAAAGCTCAAAGAGCTGATGTCCAGGATTGATATTGATAGCCGCAATGACACTCTGGTCTTTATCGGTGACTTTATCGATCGCGGCCGATTCAGTAAAGAAGTTATAGATTATGTCCTTCATCTGCAAGGCAAATATAAAAAAA
>AWGX01000731.1 GCA_000495415.1 Smithella sp. ME-1
TGGAAGAAGGAATAAAGCTTTGAATGTTGTAAAAAGTACGGCTGCGTAAAATCTTGCGAAACAAAAGATATCGTTTGTTGTCCCTGTCCGCGGTATCACCATGAGCAATCAGAACATTTAATTTGTCAAGCTTAGCATTGGTCATTTCTTCAAACACTTCCATTCCCAGAACATCGCTGAAATATTCTCCCATAAAGAAATCATGATTACCTTCGCAAAGGTGAATACGAATTCCCTTTTCTTT
>AWGX01000732.1 GCA_000495415.1 Smithella sp. ME-1
AAAAGTCCCCGGCATGCGCCGGGCAAGCATCTGCGAAGCATGTCCGGTATATTCCAAATTTCGCTTCAGTCTTGCTTTTGGAGCTTTTTCTAAAAGCCGTCCTTTACATATGTCAAACGTCTAAAAAAACTTTACTCCTTAAGAGTTCTTTGTTTTCTCAAAAATATTTCTAACCGATTTCATGTCTTTTGTCCGCGGAGAAAGCAGTGCCAGCTTGCCTTTCATAAACATATCCAGGCCCAGCATCGCATCAGAGAAAAGATCTCCGGACTTGAGTTTATACTCCACCATCATAATAGGTTCGTTGATTCGACCGCCTCTCTTCATGCCGGCAAGGAAAGCTTCATGGAACTTCAACACATTCTTCTCATGGGCGCCGACACCGGTTTCGATAGCCATCTGCCGCAGCACATCCATCATGCGGGCAATATCGACCTTATTAGGACAACGCGTAATACAGGTTTCACAGGACAGACAGATCCAGATGGTCGAACTATTGAGCACCTTGTCGCGCTGACCGTTCTGAATCATTTTGATAACCTTGTTGGGGTTATACTCCATATGCTTCGTCATCGGACAGCCAGCTGTGCATTTACGGCAGTGATAACAGGCCTGCAACGGCACACCGTGTATTTTCTTGTTTACTTCTTCCAGAAAAGTTTCCATGTAAACTCCATTATCTCGAACTAATTATGGGTTGTAGACAAAGTCTCCCTTATCGTGATGTTCATCGTACTTACCGAGCGGCGGCATATCTTCCATGGAAGAACCGGCACGGTTACCGAATAATTCCCAGCAATCCTTGTCTATCTTTTTGAGGAACTTGCGCAGGTCAACGCCCATCGGGCAGACGGCTACGCAGGAGCCGCAGTCAACACAGCGTCCGACCATATGGTACAGGCGCATCAGCTGAAATACCTGAGTGTCGGATTTGTCTTCGCCGATGCCCACCCACTGCGGCTGACTCTGTTCCACAAAACAGGTCGGGCAATAACAGGAAGGACAGGCCTGACGGCAGGCGTTACAGCGCATGCACTTTTCCATTTCCTTGATGAAATACGCCCAGCGCTCTTCAATTGATTTGGCTTCGAATTCCTTGACTTCATCATATTCCGCATCGGGATTCATCGGCGGAGCGTTCTGGCCTACCATGACATCGGAAATTATGGGATTATTGAACCGGCAGGTTTTGCAGCAATCCGCCAGCACATCCTTAAGAGCGATATTCTTGTCGCCTTCGGATGTTTTCATCTTGACCTGGCCGCCATCAAGCGATCCGTCCACGATGTCCGCGCCGCCTATAGCCACTTTCAGACCTTTGCCGTCCACGTAACCATCGCAGGGAACGCCTATAATGTATACCTCATCGCGGCCGTATTGTCTTTCCTGCAGGTGAATGATCAGCGATCTGGTCGTGCAGCCGCGGGCGACAACACCTATGATTTTTTTCTTCCGGTCTTCCGGCTTTACCCGCTTTTGTGAATTTTTATGCGCAGTGATCAAGTCATGAACATACTTGGCCAGATTCTGCGTGCAGAAATTATTCCAGACAAGCTTGTCGGCTTCCTCCGGCGCCGTGATAAAGCAGGGCGTTGCTGTTAATGGAATCGTGCCTTTTTCATAACCGATGATCACGTCGGCCTTCTTTTCCAAAAGCAGCCTTTTTGCTTCTTCCCGTAATTTTGTTTCAATGTTTTCCACAGTGATGATTCCCCGTTTATTTTTATTATCTTTAAATAATATTAATCAATTTTCTTAATCAGTTTACCGGCCGGTCCCATGGCCTTTACTTTCTCCGTTACACCCTTGATGACCTGTGCCCATCTATCGCCTTCGGAGGCGGAAACCCAGGTAAAGATGGTTCTGTCGCCTTCCACACCAATGTAGTTCAGGAAACTTTTTAACGTCGCAAACTTGCGGCGCGCCACCAGATTTCCCGAGATATAGTGGCATTCACCCGGGTGTCAACCCGAAACCAGAACGCCATCGGCTCCCGTCTGCAGGGCTTTCACTATATAGAAAGGATTTATTCTTCCCGTGCAGGGAACGCGAATAATGCGCACATTCGGCGGATACTGAATTCTGCTGATACC
>AWGX01000733.1 GCA_000495415.1 Smithella sp. ME-1
CCGACTTCGCGCCAGCGGGGGACAAGGAAGCAAGGATCAGTGCTCATTATAATATTTCTATAGAACCGCGACTATATTAATTTCTTTCAGGATTGCATCTTTGTCTTTTGCAGGCATATTAAGGAATTTTAGACCCATTCCATGATCTTTTGACAAAGGGCCTTTGTTAACCCACATAACTTCTGCATTAATTTCTATTTTTTTTAAATTGCCTATGGAAAAAATCAATTTTATTGTTGACCCTACGGCCGGCGGGTTTTCTGTCTCAACAAACATGCCATCTGCCGAAATATTTTTTGTAAAAGATATGAGATAATCATGTTCATGTACATATGATATTTTAAATTTAGTATCTAACCTTTTATTTATCCTGCGTTCATCTTTTGACATATTATCTCCAGTTCTTTCAGCCTATTGTATATCACTTTTAATCACGGGTATGACCCCCAGGACAAGCCCTGGAGCCTAATTCCGCCCCAAGGGGCAGTGTATTATACCCTCCGCTTGTAGTCCCGATGAATCGGGATTCGACTTACAAATTTCAATGCAC
>AWGX01000734.1 GCA_000495415.1 Smithella sp. ME-1
CCTGCCGTAATCGGGACCTGTTTGGAGGATTGGCGAGGTAGATTCAGTCCGTACCAATTCGCGCAAATTCTGGCTTCAGGGAAAATTGCCAGAGTGTTTACATTTGATACGTTTGTTTTTCATGCCGCCTTGGCTTACGAAATTCCTGTTACGGTTAAAATAAGACGAAGTTTACCCAAAAGGATGCAATTCATTAAGGAGCATTTTTTACCTTCCTATTCCAGTGCTAATCATCAAATAGAGTTCCTGTAGCTATAGAGATGTATCAATATTCGTTTGAAAGATTTCATAAAAAGGGTAGTGGCTTT
>AWGX01000735.1 GCA_000495415.1 Smithella sp. ME-1
GCCGTCTACGGCGCCGTACGTTTCGTAAATTGTCAATCCGAAGCGTTTTTCAAACTTCTCCCACAGATCAGCCGGACAGGCCGCTGAAATAATGAACCGGACATTGTGCTCTCTGTCGTCCGACTTTTCGGGCTGCTTCATCAAGATAGGAATCATGGCGCCGATCGT
This sequence comes from Smithella sp. ME-1, assembly GCA_000495415.1. The sequence continues at coordinate 169 of AWGX01000735.1, forward strand.
ATTGAAGGTGGTAACATGATATTTCCGGATATCATCCCAGAAGCGGCTGGCAGAAAATTTTTTCGCGAGAGCAACCTTGGCGCCCACACTAAGCGCATTTGTTACAGTTACAAAAAGGGCATTGCCGTGAAAGAGCGGCATGGCCGTATAGAGCACATCGCTTTTTCTGAAAAGCATCACCGCGACCAATGAAAGCAGTTTAACGGATGATTTCCGATATCGGTAAACAACACCTTTGGGAAGACCCGTTGTTCCGGACGTATATGTAATAAAGCAAATATCATCCCTGCGGTAGCCGATGCCCGGATTTACAGAAGAATGCTTGTAGGCTTCGTCAAGAACACGATAACCCTGCGGATATTTTCCCGGCTTTGCGGAAGAAGGGTTGACAATGATGGTCTTGATGTTTTCCAGCCGGTCGGCAACTTTCTGCAGGGTTTCCAGGTGGATTTCATCGATAACAAGATATTGCGCGTCGCAATGGTTGAGAATATAGAGAAGGCTGTCCCCCTTCAGGGAGGTATTGACGGGAACAGCATACATGCCGATCTTCTGGATACCGATAAAAATGTCAAGGAAACGGGGAGAATTATCCATGAGAATGGCCACGCCCTTGCCCTGGCCGCTTCCTAAAGAAAGAAAGTAATTGGACAACCGGCTGGCGTTTTCATTCATCTGACGATAGGTGTATGTCTGGTCCTCGAACATGAGAAAAAGTCTATCCTTGTATCGGGCGGCCTTTTCCTCCATCAACTCTCCCCAGGACATCTCCTCCAGAATCTCCGTTTTGGAAACGCCGCGTATGTTTTTCAGAAAAGTTCCTCTTCTGATTTCATTCAGGGAAAACAAAAAAACTGATTTTAAAACATTTTTCGCCAAACCAAATTTTCTTAATGTTCTATTCACGGTACATCT
>AWGX01000736.1 GCA_000495415.1 Smithella sp. ME-1
CGGGACGACGAGAAATCTTTATTTAATAACATTCCTTCATAAGATTTCTCCCCGAGCATACGCCGGGACATGGTCTTCGGTCGAAATGACATTTTGATCATTATGCAAAGGTTTTTTATTATCGTTCTCTTGACAGAATAGTTCCTATCAGATAGGTAACTAACAGGGGTGGCCGACAAGGTCTGAGATTATACCCTTTGAACCTGATCCGGGTAATGCCGGCGTAGGGAGAGAAAAAGGTGTATCCATCCGTTTCCCCTTATGAGGAAACGGATTTTTTTATTGGTATCCATAGCAGTCAGCCACCCAATAAAATCTTTGGGAGGTATTCATGTTAAACGAAGTAATTATCAGTCGGGCGATTCTGGATTCCTATTTTAAAAAGCTTGATAGCTGTCTGGAACTTGATGTCGCCATAGTCGGTGGCGGACCATCGGGTTTGGTGGCCGGATACTATCTGGCCAAGGCGGGACGGAAGGTGGCACTCTTCGAACGCAAGCTCTCGATAGGCGGCGGCGTTTGGGGAGGCGGCATGATGTTCAATTCCATCGTGGTGCAGGAGGCCGGCCGTCAACTGCTTGAAGAGTTCGACCTTAAAGGCACGGAATACGCTCCGGGATATTCTGTTCTCGATGCCGTGGATGTCGCGGCGACACTCATCCACAAAGCCGTGCGGGCCGGACTGCAGATATTCAACCTCATTGCCATGGAGGATGTGGTCATCAAGAACGAGCGTGTGGCCGGTCTGGTCATCAATTGGGGCGCGGTTGATACCCTGAAATGGCATGTGGACCCGATAACCCTTAATGCCCAATACGTCATCGACGGTACTGGCCATCCCGCCAATGTCACTGAAGTGCTCGTGCGAAAAATGGGCGTCCGGCTGAATACGAGCACCGGTGGCATCGTGGGCGAAAAATCCATGGAAGCCGAACAGGGCGAGCTGCAAACCGTTGAAAACACCCGCGAAGTTTATCCCGGGCTTTATGTCAGCGGCATGGCCGCCAACGCGGTTTACGGCGGCTACCGGATGGGACCGGTCTTCGGCGGTATGCTGCTTTCGGGCCGCAAAGCAGCCGAAGATATTCTGGCACGTTTATGAATTCAGCGGAGAAGAAAATGTTGCGTCCATCCCTGCGACGCGGGCTTTACCTGATCCTGACCGAGCCGCGCAACGGTTATGAAACGCTGGGCCGATGGGCGGTGGAAGCCGGTCTTCCGGCCGTACAGTTGCGCTATAAAGGGCATGACGAACATGAGCATTTTGCTCTGGCGCATGCCCTGCGGCAGATTACCAAAGGCACCGGCACGCTCTTCATCATCAATGACCGGCCGGACATCGCGCTTGCCTCGCAGGCCGACGGCGTGCATATGGGGCAGGGTGATCTTCCGGCAGCGGAAGCACGCAAGCTCATCGGTCCGGCCATGCTGCTGGGTCTTTCCACGCACAATCAGGAGCAGGTTGCGGCCGCGAATGACGCGCCTGTGGATTACATCGGTTTCGGGCCGCTGTTTGCCACCAATTCCAAGGAACAACCTGATCCGGTGACAGGACCGGACGCCTTGAAGGCCGCGCTGGCCGTCAGCCGACATCCCGTTGTGGCTATTGGCGGATTAAACCTGAAGCGCATCAGGCAATTGCAACCGCGCCCGCACAATGCGGCAGTCATCAGCGCCGTAAGCGAAGCGCTCGATCCGTTGGCCGCGATGCGCGCGATCCATGACGCCTGCCTAGATAGGAAATCATGATGCCTTGCATCGTTGTTATTACGGATTGCCTTCATCCATTATTTTCAGGTATTCTATTCTTTTTATCAGCGGCGGGTGGGAATAATAAAACCAGACATACAAAGGGTGAGGATGCAGATTAGACAGATTATCTTTGGCCAGGCGCTTGAGAGCGTTGATCATGGGTTCTGAAGTTCCTGTTAATTCATGAGCCATCTTATCGGCTTCACGTTCATGCCGGCGTGAGATGAAAGCGCCCAGAGGACTGAAGAAAAATCCAATGCAACTCAGATAAACCGAAATCAGTAGTAATCCGGCATAAACAGGCGCGTGTTTTAAACCAAAAGCGATGTATAAAGGCGGCCAGTTAACAAGATGATAAATAAAAAAGAATCCCCCAAAAGATGCGGCAATCATAAATACCAATGTTTTTAAAATATGTTTCTTTTTCCAGTGACCGATTTCATGCGCGAGAACTGCCAGGATTTCATCATGCGAATGCGAAGCAAGCAAAGTATCAAATAGAACAATGCGTTTGGTTTTGCCGATGCCGGTAAAATAAGCGTTGGTGTGTTTGGAGCGTTTGCCTTCGTCTACCTGAAAAATTCCTTTGGCTTTTAATCCGACTTTGGCCAGCAGCGATGTAATTTTTTCTTTTAAAACTTCATCCTTAATCGGTTCGTATTTATTAAAGAGCGGCGCAATGACCACAGGAAAAAGCCATAAAAGTAAAATTTCAAATACGGTAAAAAATATCCAGGCCCAGAACCACCAACTCTTGGGTAAATAAATAATAAAAGCCATGAAAGCGGAAAGCAAAAATCCCATCAGAATTACAGAAATAATCACGGACTTGATTAAATCAGCAAACCACAGCTTCCATGTAATCGTGGAAAAACCATATTTCTTTTCCAGAACAAACGTGTGGTAAATGTCGAAAGGAATTCCCACAACACCACCGATTAAAGAAAGTACCCCGAAAAAAATCAGCGCCTGCCAGATTAAGTGCAATTGTAATCCTGTTATTTTTTCGACCAGAACAGGCAGCAAAAGAAACAATACTGCAAGTTCGAGAATGTCATCCGTTAAATTTTCCTTCGACGCCAGACGCGAATTGTCATAAGTGTAATCCACCATCCTGGAGAGAGTCGCCTCATCAATAATTCCCTGAAAAACCGGCGGAATTACTTTTCCGCAATTGCGCAAATGCCAGATATTGACTTGCTGTAAAAAAAATCTCCAGATTATCCGGCCGACAAACAAAATTAAAAAAAATATTAAAATAATCTTTTCCATAAAATATCCGTTAAAAAAAATAATTTAAAGATAGATAAACATACTTTGAGGTCAAGGCGCAAACTATTTGTGTGATTGATTTTCTGCGCCATCAATTTTATAAAATGTAGACTTATACAAGAAAATTAATTTAGTTGACAAAAACTTTTTCAGGCTATATCATCCCAGTTAACGTAAAGTGGCAATGCAACACAATATTGCTGTTATATTAATAATTTATGCGAGACAGTATCTTATCGCACATGCTGAACTTTAATTTGAAATAATTTTATACCGGGAGGTATTACGATGTCAGATTTCGTCTTTAAAACTGTCGGCCAGTTAATCAGGGAAACAGCATCGCTTTATCCGCAAAATTTGGCTCTTGTTTGTCCTGACTTCAACATCCGTCAGACCTACAGCGAATTTTACCAGACATGCAGAGATACGGCCAAAGGACTTATGGCTATCGGCATCAAGCGGGGCGACAATGTCGCTGTTTGGACGACCAACATTCCCGAATGGATTTATCTGCAGTTTGCTCTGGGAATGACCGGCGGCATTCTGGTTACCATAAACACAAATTATCAGACTCATGAGCTGGAGTATATTCTAAAGCAGTCCGATTCTACGACTTTGTTTCTCATCGATTCATACAGGGATACAAGCTTTTACGATACCGTACGTCAAGTTATACCCGAGTTGGATTCCTGCCCTATGGGATCTCTGGTTTCAGGAAAATTACCTCTTTTGAAAAATGTAATCTATATCGGGAAAAGAGAAAGCACTCCCGGCATGTTTAAATTTACAGATTTGATTACAATGGGAAAGAAAATAACCGATCAGGAACTGGATCACCGGATGAGTACTCTTTACGATGATGATGTAATCAATATGCAGTATACGTCAGGCACCACCGGCTTTCCTAAAGGAGTTATGCTTACCCACCACAATATAGTAAACAACGCCCGCATGGTCGGGGATGTTATGGGAATGACCGAAAAAGACAACCTGCTGATTCAGGTACCATTGTTTCATTGTTTTGGCTGTGTTATGAGTTCATTGAACTGTGTCTACCATGGCTCTACTATGGTAGTGTTGGAGTATTTCGACCCTCTCAAAGCACTTCACACTATATCTGCCGAGAAATGTACGGCAATCAATGGAGTGCCGACCATGTTCATCGCAATTTTAAACCATCCCGATTTTGATAAATATGATATGACCTCTCTGCGCACCGGTATAATGGCCGGAGCACCCTGCCCTGTCGAGACAATGAATCAGGTGCGCACGAAAATGCATTGTTCTGAAGTCGTCATTGCTTTTGGTCAGACCGAATCGGCGCCGGTAATGACCATGACGCGTCGCGATGATCCGGTAGAGTTGCGTGTCTCTACCGTGGGCAGGCTTTTGCCGGATATCGAAGGAAAAATAATCGATCCGGACAGCGGCATGGATTTGCCGCCGGACACTCAGGGTGAAATTGTCACCCGCAGCGCCTGCGTAATGAAAGGCTACTACAAAATGCCGGAAGCTACAGCAGAAGCCATTGATAAAGATAAATGGCTGCACACAGGTGATCTGGGCGAAGTAGACAAAAACGGTTATTTTAAAGTTACCGGCCGCATTAAAGACATGATTATCAGGGGCGGTGAAAATATTTATCCGCGTGAGTTGGAAGAATTTCTCTTTACTCATCCCAAAGTAGTTAACGTTCAGGTCATCGGCATTCCCGATAAGAAGTACGGCGAACAGGTGCTCGCTGCTATTCAGATCAAGGCTGGGCAAACAGCATCTCCTGAAGAATTTGTTGAATTTTGTCGCGAAAAAATCGCAAGGCATAAAATCCCGAAATACTGGGAGTTTGTCGAAGGCTACCCGACAACAGCGAGTGGTAAAATTCAGAAATTTAAAATGAAGGAAGTGTTTGAAAAAAAATATAAGTCATAATGAGGAATTAGTGAAAAATCTCCACATTGTCATTCCCGCGAAGGCGGGAA
>AWGX01000737.1 GCA_000495415.1 Smithella sp. ME-1
GGCATACGAGAAATAAGGCTTTTTCTCAAGACATTCTCCGCACAGATGATTTTCTGCCGGACTGTCGGGAAAAGTTGTCCCGCAAATAGTGCAGATACCGCCTTTTATAAATTTAATGTTATCAGTGCAATTGGAACAAAATATCTGAGCGGTGTAAGGATACAGAATTTCAGAGCAGCCCGGACACTGGGGAGGAAAAATAACTTTGCTTAAATCATTCAGGACCTCGCTGAAGATCATGCCATTTCCTTATTTAATCTTTTTATTTCCTTTTTGGTTTCATCGATATCCATCCGGGGTGCGTCCCACAGATTTTCTATATTGTAAAATTCCCGGGTAGGTTCATAAAATACGGAAATCACGATGTCATCGTAATCAAGCAAAACCCATTGTCCGTTGGATTCTCCTTCAACGCCCATCGGCCTGATTCCGGCTTGCTTTAAAAAAAGCTGGATAGCCTGCGAGATTGCCTGTACTTCTCTTTCCGATGTTCCGCTGCAGATAATCATATAGTCTGTGAAAGCGGAAATTTCTTTTAAATTTAAAACAACGATTTGTTTTGCTTTTTTCTGTAGGGTTGCATTAATGCACAAAATAAGACGTTCTCTGGTTACATTTTTTTTAGCCGGCAAATCAACCTCCTCTTAATGTTAAATTTTGTTATATATGCCACAAATAAGCAGAATTGACAACTTTGCTCTGGACTTTAGTTTTTATAAAGAAATTTTATCGGAAAAATGGCTAGATAAAAGCAATTGACTGGAGATATATAAAATTAAGAAAAGCCTGCCGCGGGAAGGCAGCAGGCTTTTTTACGAAATATTTGAATCTGAAATTACTTTTTTGATCTTAGTCCTACTGCTTCACGAAGCGCATCCACCCGGTCGGTCTTTTCCCAGGGGAATCCCGGACGGCCGAAATGACCGTAATTGCAACTCTTGCGATAACTCCAGCCTTTGGGTGTCGTAAGCCCCAAATCCTTAATCATCATTGCCGGACGGAAATCAAAAATATCTCCTTCCATAAGAATCTTTTCGATTTTTTGTTCAGGGATTACCTCCGTACCGTAGGTGCAGACATTGATGCTGAGCGGTTTGGCAACGCCGATGGCATAGGCAATCTGAATCTCGCATTTATCGGCCAATCTGGCTGCTACAATATTTTTAGCGGCGTAACGGGCGTAATAGGCAGCGGAACGGTCTACTTTGGATGGATCCTTTCCGGAAAAAGCTCCACCGCCATGCGATCCAACGCCACCGTAGGAATCAACGATAATCTTTCTGCCGGTAACTCCGGAATCACCGCATGGTCCGCCAATAACGAACCTTCCGGTGGGATTAATAAAGAATTCAGTCTTGTTGGTCAGCATTCCCGTTTTGTCGAGGACCTGATGAGCAACCTCTATCAAGTCTTTGCGGATTCGTTTCAATGGTACGTCGCGGGTCTGATGGGAAATTACTACTGTAGTAATTTTGACAGCTTTTCCATCCTCATGTAAAACGCTTACCTGCGCTTTGGAATCCGGGCGAAGATATTCGATAGCTTTCTCTTTACGTAGTCTGGTCAGCTCTTCCAGTAATCGATGTGAATAAACAATTGGAGCCGGCATCATTTGCGGTGTGGCGTATGACGCATAACCGAACATCATGCCCTGGTCACCGGCACCCTGATTTTCAGGTTTATCTCTGTCGACACCGCGCTCTATATCCGGCGACTGCCCATGAATGGCGCTTACGTAATTAAAAGTATCCCAGCTGAAGTTTTCACATGGATCATCGTAGCCGATATCTTTCACGACTTCTCGCGCGATTGCCTGAGAATTGATTTTGGTCCAGTTCTTACAGGTTATTTCTCCCAGATTAACGACAAGATTTGGTCCCACGGCCGTTTCGCAACCGACGTGCGCATGCTTATCCTGCTCCAAACATGCGTCCAGAATTGCATCGGAAATCTGGTCGCATATTTTATCCGGATGTCCTTCTGAAACCGATTCGGAAGTGTAAATGTGACGTGTTTTTAGTTTACTCATTTTATTTTTATCACCTCTCTGTTGTTTTTTTATTTTTTTTAAAACGTTTCTAAAACAAAAAGCCCGCGCCAAAGGGCAACGGGCTCATTATTTAACTGATACCAGCCTTTAGCACATTTTTAGAGCGGAGCAATTAACTTTTTTAAATCGCCGCTTTTGCTTGGCTTGATAAAACAAATCACAAACATTTTGTCAAGGAAATATTTTAACAGCAAACGTCTTTCAGCCTTTCTTCTCCATTTCTTATCCAGAGACGCAGGTGAAAAGAAAAATTAATAGGAATCAACTATTTTTCATAGAGAACTGTCCAATATCCCTGACACTACTCTTGTTCTTTTGTTTCTTCAGATTTGTTCTGCTCCGGTGGCAAGTTATTTTCATCAGTTTCTTCTATAACCGGTTCCGTTTCCGGCTCTTTAATGGGTTGTGTTGGCCATTCTTCAACAACCGATACGGGAACCTCCTGAACAGGCTCAATTTCGGCTAGCCAAAGCGGATGACGATGCCTCGCATAATCCAATTGAACTTTACCCGTAAATATACCGCGCACCATCGGCCAGTTCGGCCTCAGAACAATCGCCGCCATGTGTGCCAGAAAAGCCAGAAAAAATAAAACAAAGAAAATATTATGAATCCATGTGGCCACGAGGACAACAGTAAGCGACATGTCCGGCGCGTAGAGATTCTTATATGTTTTTACCAGCCCCGAAATAATCAGCATCAGGATAATAAACGCCATTCCTGCGTATGCGAGACGCTGTTCCGGCAAATATTTATGCAGGGGTGGCTCTTCTCCAAAACCGAAGAGGCTTTTGATGACGGTAATAGATGCAGAGAAATCGCCTTTCTGCGGAAACAATCCTTTTTCTCCACGCAAACCATGATAAAAAATGTGAAACATCGCTGCAGCAGTGAATACTACCGCTGCTGTGTAGTGCAAATACAGTGAAGTCATATAATCAGCAGACCAACCCAAACCGGGAATACTGGAAATATAGTACCTCTTGCTCATGGGAAGTTCGAACATTCCCGTTAAAAATAGAACAAGACCGGAAATAGCGATAGACCAATGTTCGATTAATTCCAGAATACTGTGACGGACAACAAGGTTTTTTCCGGGTAAAATTTTCTCTGTCATTGTCCTACTCCTCCTTTCCCGCTTTATCTTTTCGATTGGAGAGCCAGTTCCATGCGCCGGCGAT
>AWGX01000738.1 GCA_000495415.1 Smithella sp. ME-1
ATGTCTTGGCACTCAACACTTAAGGTTTAGCAACCGGGATTTTATTCTTTCCTCTAATCCTCAATTCTCAAATCTTTAAATTTATGTTATTTTACAGCATACATTCTTCAAAAAATCCGGCCGTTCGTTATACTCCGGCTGATCTTTAATGATACAATGACTGCGAAAAGGAGGACTTTAAAATGGCAATAGATCCATGTATCGGTAAAAAAATTTTCGCCACAATTATAAGTGTAAAAGGCAAATGCGCTGTCGGTCACCAGCAAGGTGATACATTTGAAATCAGTTGTCACAATCCTGATGGTTTATGTGGATTTTTCTACCATAATATTTTCCCCACTCTTTCTACATTTCAATTCGGAGGAAATCTCCCCTGGTGGGAAGGTGATGCAATCCAGGTACAATGTCCGGACCAATATAACCTCGTAACCTTAAAATTGGAAAGATTTGAACGAAATTGATATTTCCAAGATATAGACAATTTAAAATAGTAAATTTATAGCATCATTACTGTAACGTACATTCTGTCGCTAAACGAACTGTTCCAGCTAATAACTGGTAATCCTCATTTTAGGACGCTGCCCCTTTTTCTCCCCCACTAAATATTGACCGGATGAACATAGATATGTAAAGTACTGAGAAAAAATGGAGAACCGACGCGGGATGATCAAGGCAATTTTTTGGGACAATGACGGTGTTCTGGTCGACACGGAAGAAATTTTTTTTCGGGCAAATCAGGAAATCCTGGCGAGTTTGGGAATTTTGCTAAGACGGGAACACTTTGAAGAGATATCTCTTGTCAGGGGGGAAAGTGTGATGCGACTAGTGGCAAATCCGCGGACGGATGCATTTAATAAACTTCGCCGGGATCGGGACGCCCTTTATGCCGAATTGCTTACTCGCGAATTGTTGGTGATTGACGGTGTCCGGGAAGTACTGGATGAACTCCGTGGGAAATACGTGATGGGAATCGTAACGAGTTCCGGACATGAACACTTCGAAATCATTCACAGACAATCGGGTCTTCTGCCCTACTTTCAATTTGTTCTGACCTTGAAAGATTGTCCTCATACCAAACCGCATCCCGGTCCGTACATCAAGGCAATTGAGCTAAGCGGTTTCCCGCCGGACGAATGTCTGGTCATCGAAGATTCGCCGCGCGGTCTTGCCGCTGCCATGAGCGCCGGACTCCGGTGCATCGTAATTCCCGGCAAATTCACACGCAGTCACAATTACGCGGGAGCCTGCAAGGTTCTGAACAGCATCAAGGAACTCCCCTCTGTTCTCAAAGAATTTTAAGTAACATATTGAGAGCTTTCCATAACGCCCTTTATATCATTTCGAGAAGTCTAAATGTATCGGGACGACGAGAAATCTTTA
>AWGX01000739.1 GCA_000495415.1 Smithella sp. ME-1
ACTCCAATATTGATTTTATTCTACCACGGATTATTAAAGTCTGTTCCAAGATAACGGAAAAAGGGAATATTAATGCTCTTCCCGGCATTGAGATTACACATGTTGATCCTCGTGATATTTCTAAGCTTGCTGATGATGCGAGGAAATTAGGAGCAAAGATAGTCGTTGTGCATGGAGAAACAATTGTTGAACCTGTTCCTCCCGGAACAAATCTTGCAGCTTTGAAATCAGCGATAGATATTTTAGCCCATCCAGGACTTTTGACTGAAGAAGAAGCGCGTCTGGCAGAGGAAAGAGGAATTTATTTGGAGATTACAACACGCAAGGGTCATAGCCTGAGTAACGGGCATGTTGTACAGATAGCCAGAAAATTTAAGGCTAATCTGGTTTTTAATAATGATGCCCATGTCCCTGCCGATTTTGTGAGCAGTAAGATGGCTGCAAAGGTCGCCAGAGGTGCGGGATTAAACGATGATGAAATATCCATCATGTTTGAAAATTCCAAAAGAATAGTACAAAAGGTGAGTGTATGAAAAAATCTTCTGATTCAAAACCGCTGAAAATTTGTTTGTTAACGTATCGGGGCAACCCTAACTGCGGCGGACAAGGTGTTTATATTAAACATTTAAGTAAAGCGCTAAGCGATCTCGGCCATGAGGTTGATGTATTGTCAGGGCAACCTTATCCACACCTTGATTCCAAAGTACGTCTGCATGAGCTTCCGAGTCTCGATCTTTATAATCCGGAACATTCATTTCGTCCGCGCAAAATGAGCGCTCTTCTCGCCGACCCTTTGAATATGTATGAATATTTGACCATGTGCTATGGTATGTTTCCTGAACCATTCACTTTCGGTGTGAGAGCTTATCGTTATTTGCAGAAGAGTAAAGTGAATTATGACATTGTTCATGATAATCAGTGTCTGGCTTATGGCATAGGAAAAATAGCTCAAAAAGTTATGCCCACAATAGCAACTATTCATCATCCCATGACCTATGATAAGCAAGAATATCTCAGAACCGCCAGAACAAATTTAAAGAAGCGGCGGGTTAATCGCTGGTTTACTTTTATTGAAATGCAGAAAAAAGTAGCCCGGCAATTATCACATATTGTGACTGTGTCAGAATGTTCTAAAATAGATATAGCCAGGGAGTTTTCGATAAACTTGTCCAAGTTTCGTGTTGTACCTAATGGTGTTGACAACGAATTCTTTTACCCTGTTCAGAATGATTCAAGACCGGATAATTCCATTATCGTAACAAACAGCTCGGATACACCTTTAAAGGGTTTAAGGTATTTGCTCGAAGCTGTAGCGCAGATAAGAAAAAAACAATCAGTAAAATTGACAGTTATTGGTGAACCTAAGAAAGATGGATCGATTGTAAAACTTGTGGCCGAACTGGGAATCGGCGACATTGTTAACTTCACCGGTCGCATAAAAAATGAGGAATTTGCCGATTACTATTCAAACGCTACTATCGCCGTCGTTCCTTCCATATATGAAGGTTTCGGTTTGCCGGCGGCGGAAGCAATGGCCTGTGGCGTGCCTCTCATCAGCACCAGCGGAGGCGCATTACCGGAGGTTGTCGGAAATGCCGGTTTAATTGTTCCTCCGTCCGATGCCGATGCTCTGGCCAAAGAAATAGTGTTTTTGTTTAATAATCCGGAGCAAAGAAAAAAAATGGGACAGGCAGGAATAGAACGCGTAAATTCTATTTTTAATTGGTCTGTGGCGGCTAAGGAAATGGTTAATATATACAGGGAGACAATTGATGGTTACCGTAGAATTTCCTGAGTTGGGATTAAAACCTGAAGGGGTTGTTTTGGATGCAGGCTGCGGACTGGGAAGACACTTGCGTTTCCTGGCAAAGCAACCGAAGCTGAGAATAGTCGGAATAGATAAAAATACAGGGGCATTACGGGAGGCTTTAACTTCACTGGAAAATATGCCCGACGCTTTATCGAAAGATTTCCTGGTGTCCGAAGCAGATATTAACAGACTGCCGTTTGCGGATAAGTCATTTGATTGTGTAATCTGTTCGGAAGTTTTGGAACACATTCCCGATCATGAAGCAGCAATAAAGGAATTGATCAGGATATTAAAACCAGATGGCACTTTTGTGGTTAGTGTGCCGCGGTATTATTCGGAAAAAATCTGCTGGGTGGTTTCACATGATTATTGCCATTCTGAAGGCGGTCACATTCGAATATACAGAAAAAAAGATCTCCAGAAAATGTTGATGAAAGAAGGATTTAAATGCTGGAAAATAAATTATAAACACGCGCTGCACATGCCTTACTGGTGGCTTAAATGTATTGTTGGCCTGAAAAATGAAGAAAATTTTATGGTTAAATATTACAAGAAATTCCTGGAATGGGACATGATGAAAAACGTCTGGTTGATTCGGCTGTTGGAAGAATTCTTAAATCCGATTATAGGTAAAAGCATAGTATATTATTTTAAAAGAGGATAATTAATGGAACTAAAACTTTCCATAAGTGAAGATTTAACCCCGGTATCGTTGGAAAAGATAGCTGCTTTTATTGCTTCAATTCAAAAAGAAAATGGTGAAATACCCTGGTCGGTTGGCGGAAAAACGGATCCGTGGGATCATGTGGAGAGCGCAATGGGTTTGAGTGTCGGCGGTTTTTATGAAGAAGCACGACAAGCGTATGAGTGGCTTGCCAACGCTCAACTTTCCGATGGCAGTTGGTGGTCGGAAATTCTTGATGGGAAGATTATCAATTCGACAAAAGAATCTAATTTTTCTTCTTATGTCGCTGTTGGTGTGTTTCACTATTATCTGATTACACGTGATATAAAGTTTTTGAAAATGATGTGGCCTACAGTCTCGCAGGGCATTCAGTATGCAATCAATCTGCAGGCGCCTAATGGTGAGATATACTGGGCAAAGAATAAGAACGGCGCGATTGATAAAATGGCCCTACTGACAGGTTCCAGCTCGGTCTACATGAGTATTAAATGCGCTCTGGCCATTGCCGGAATCCTCGGGAAGAAACGTCCGCGCTGGCAGAAAGCCATGGCTCCCCTGGGTGTAGCCATAAAAGACAGGCCGGATTCGTTTAACATGATTAAGTCACGGTATTCGATGGACTGGTATTATCCGATTTTGTGCGGAGCCATAACCGGCGAAGAAGCAAAGAGGCGTATAGCGCATTTGTGGGAAAAATTTGTCGTTCCCGAATGGGGGGTGCGCTGCGTTAGTGACCGGCCTTGGGTTACAATGGCAGAAACAGCAGAATTTATTTTAACTCTGGCGGCCATTGAAGATAATTCCCGCGCAAAAATGATACTTAGTTGGCTAACTGATAAAAGATTTTCCGATGGTTCTTTCTGGATGGGAGTTACTTTTCCTGACGGAGTCATCTGGCCGGAAGAAAAAACAGGTTGGACAGCGGCAGCAGTAATGCTGGCTTGGGATGCTTTGAATGAAATAACACCGGCGGGAAAACTTTTTAATCATAAATTTTGGGCTTCAATGAAATAAGTGAAAATTCAATTATAGAAGCTGTTTTTTGTTTTCGATTCCGATCAATCTTTGTGATTAAGATAAAAGTCGCTTTAGCAAAATCCACTTAAAAAAAGGAAGAACATTGAGAAAAGATCATCGTCCATATTACCTTAAACGTTTTTACAATAAGTATCAAAAATGGTACGCAGACCATTTTCTTGCTCCTCAATTCGAATATTTCGGCCGTGGACTGGTTTTTATGAAACCGCAGCATGTGGAAGTTTTCGGCGGACCTGTTTACCTCGGAGATTATTCAACAATCATTGCCACACCGGATAGAAAAGTAAGATTTGCTGTCTGGCCTGTTTGGTTGGGCAAGGGAAAAATTGAAGTGGGCAAATGTTGTCTTATCTGTCCGGGAACAAGAATAATGTCTGCTACATCTATAACCATGGGTGACGGCTGCATGACGGCTCAAAATGTCAGTATTTCCGATGCCGACTGGCATGATATTTATGACCGTAGTATGCCGATAGGCAAAACGCAGGCTGTCACAATCGGCAATAATGTCTGGCTGGGAGACAGTGTAATAGTAGGCAAGGGAGTGACGATAGGCGATAATGCCGTTATCGGCGCCGGTTCCATAGTAGTGAAAGATATTCCGGCAAATGCAATTGCCGTCGGTAATCCGGCAACGGTCATAAGATATCTCGATCCGGATATACCTATGAAGACGAGAACGGATTGGCTTGCTAATCCGGCAAAACTGGCTTCGGATTTTGAATTAATTGATCGAGCGTTGATGAAAGGCAACTCTTTGGCGGGTTGGTTCAGATCATTGCTCTTTCCACGCAGAGGAGATTAAGAAATGCGCATTGCTATTATCGCTCCGCCTTATCCGCTGGAAGAAATGCCTTCTCCACCGCTGGGCGTTACTTATGTTGCCGCGGCGTTCGAGGCCGCCGGAGCGGAAGTTAAAATACTTGATTATATCGTTTGTGCCTACACTAAAGAAAATCTGGAAAAACAACTGGAAGCTTTTCGGCCTGACGCTGTGGGTGCCACTTGTGTAACGATGAATTTCTATAAAGCTCAACAGATACTTCATGATGTAAAAAATTATAATCCGGAAATCATTACAATGATGGGCGGGCCTCATGTGTCTTTTACGGCCATGGATACTTTAAAAAATTATCCGGAAATAGATTTGATTGTGATTGGAGAAGGGGAGGACACAATTGCTGAACTGACTCCTGTACTGAAGCAAAAAAACAAGTGGCAAAATATCCGCGGAATCGCTTACCGCGACGGTGATGAAATAATCATTACCGGTAAAAGAGATTTCATTACTGATATTGATAGAATCCCTTCACCATCACGGCATTTGCTTCCAGTTTCACGTTATCGCGCGTTAGGATTTCCTGTAAGTCTAATAACCGGTCGGGGTTGTCCGTATTCCTGTATATTTTGTCTGGGACGCAAAATGGTCGGTTCCAAAGTTCGTAGAAGAAAGCCTAAACTTGTTCTGGATGAAATAGAAACAATAATCGGTTACGGCTTTGATCGCATTAATATAGCGGATGATCTTTTTACTTCCGATAAAGAACGGGTCAAGGAGATCTGCACAGGAATAAAAGAGCGTTCCTTGAAGTTCGTTTGGAGCGCTTTTGCGCGTGTAGATACGGTGAACCCGGAAGTATTCGATCTCATGGCTCAGGCCGGCTGCGACAGTGTCAGTTTTGGGGTGGAAACGGGCAATCCGGAAATGCTCAAAAGAATAAAAAAGGGAATAAATCTGGAACAAGTCTATTCAGCCGTGAAGATGTGCCAACAGGCGGGAATGATTGCCCACGCGTCGTTTATCATTGGTTTGCCGGGAGAAACTAAAGACACTTTACGGGAATCAGACGATTTTGCGAAGAGCACGAAAGCTATTTACGGTTACCATTTTCTCGCGCCTTTCCCCGGTACGACAGTTCGGGAAAAAATTAAGGATTATGATCTGGAAATCATAACGGATGACTGGAATCGTTACGATGCCAATGACGCCATTGTAAAGACTTCAGCTTTGCTTCCGCAGGACATGCATGAATTCGGTGCCAGTTATGATGAAGAGATGGAAGCCGACTGGAATAAAATTGTGCGTAAATATCATGAAGGAACCGCTGATCTGGAAGACAGTATGCGTGTTGAAGGTAACTGGCGAATGAAGTTAACCTATCAAATTCTGAAAAGCGGTATTATTGAAAATAGCGGTTTTATCGAACCAGCTTTATTTAAAGGATCCAAGGACAAAGCGTTGCAGGAACTCTGCCGGAGAGTAAAAGAGTATACAGATGCCAATGAAAAGGTGGTTTATGATACTATCCGCGATTTTGCCGGTCGTGGTTATTTAAAGGCTGATATATCCGACAAGGGTTGTCAATGGTCCTGGTCTTAATATTGCATTAATACCATTTAAATCAAAGATAGCGCTTTGATTTAAATGGTATTGCGGATCAGTATTCCCAGCGATTCGCACATGGGCATTTCTTCATAAAGTCCGGAAGATAATGCCTTTTGATAAACGAGATAGGGTGCCTGTCCGCCTTTGGCCGGATTCGGGAATATATCGTGGAATAAAAGATATCCGCCTGAAATTAGATTTTTTGCCCAAATGTTATAGTCACTTAAAACTGATTCATAAGCGTGGCTGCCATCAATAAAAATCAAACTAAGAGGTGTTTCCCACACGCGTCCTATTGTTTCAGATCGGCCTATAATAGGAATTACCGTATTTTCCAGGTCAAAATCAGCAATGGTTTTGCGAAAAAACTTTAACGTATCTATCTTTCCTGTCTCTTTATCAAACAAATCGGAATCGAAGTATTCCTCACCTGGTTGCTGTTCTTCAGAACCACTGTGATGATCAATTGAAAAAAGAACTGTGCAATTTTTTTTACAAGCCGTGCCCAGATAAACGGACGATTTCCCGCAGTAACTGCCGATTTCCAGACAAGGACCATTTTTGCCTGCTTGCAGGGCCAGTTGATAAAGGCAATTTGCTTCGCGCTCATCCAGAAATCCTTTTACCTTCTCTATTTTTTCGTTGTTTATTATCATTTTTAACCCCTGAAAATAATTTGTCTTACATAAACCTCATTGTAGCAGAAATCAATTCCTGTAAAAAACGTAAGAGAGTTTATGAAATCTACAAATAGAAAAACAGGCAGGATTTTTAAAGAAAATTCCCGCCTGTTTCATGTGCAGCTAGTAACGGTATCCTGATTTTTTAATTACTTCTTACGCAGTTTATTACTTATTACCGTTTACATAATTTCTCTATATATCTTCCATTCGTTTTTTATCTTTTTTAGTTCTAATGTTTTTGTACCTTTATCCTTTAATATTGAAGAGCTGTAAGTTTGGGTAAATCTTGCCATAGCATTATTTTCATCAATCGATATTTGCAAATCGTCAATTTTAATACTTATATTCTTACTTTTTTGACGTACGTTATTTTTATATGTTATCCAATTATTTAAGTTCATTCCTTTTGACTGGAAATCAGATGAATAGCAACCGCGGTAAGTTTTTACATCGCCTGATTCCCAACTGGCGACCCATTTGATTACCAGATTTCGAACGTCTTCTTCCGGAATGGATTTTGTTTCGGTTTGTGTGTCGTCGGCTTGAGCTTGATTTTCAGGAGCAACTGATGCGACTGCAACAGGTGCGGCGGTTGCAGATGGTTCTGTTACAGCAACAGCAGCAGGTCTTGCCATCTTCTTTTCCGGATTTATCTTGTCTTCAAAAGCCAGTAATATTTCATTTCTGGTATTTTTTATATCGGAAGCTTTCTTTTCCGGGACATTTTTAATAAAGTTTTCATAAGCTTCTTTGCTTGGATTCTGGCTTATAGCCACTGTGTAATCCTCTAATGATTTGCCGTACTGTTCTATACCGTAATAAGCAAGTCCCCTGTTATAAAGAGATGCGTTGTCGTTGGGGTTTTCCCCAAGAACTTTATTGTAATCATTGATAGCTTGCTGCAGATTACCCTGGGATTGATAGACATTCCCACGATGGGCATAAAAACCGGCAAAGTTAGGATTAAGCTCTATGGCTTTGTTGAAATCCGCGATTGCTTTGGGAAGATTGTTCTGAGATTGATAAACGTTTCCGCGGTTGGCATAGACGCCGGCAAAGTTAGGGTTAATTTCTATAGCTTTGTTGTAATCCGAAAGAGCTTGCTGCAGATTGCCTTGGTTTTGATAGACATTTCCGCGATTGCAATAAGCTGCTGCGTATTTAGGATTGATTTTAATAGCTTTGGTATAGTCAGAAATAGCTTGAGCAACGTTACCTTGTTTTTCGTAGGTATTTGCCCTGTTGTAATAAGCTTCTGAATAGTCAGGATTTATTTCAACAGCTTTGGTATAATCAGCAATAGCCTGGGCGAGATCACCTTGTTTTACATAGACATTCCCGCGATTATAATAAGCTTTCGCATGCCTGGAATTTACTCTGATGGCATTGGTATAGTCGGAGACAGCTTGCGTCAAATTACCTTGTTTTCTAAAAAAATTTCCGCGGTTGAAATATTCTTCTGCCGTTCCAGCTGGAATATCTGACGCAGTTTGTTGGGCAAAAATTATTGATGAGGCAGACAACAAAAATATTAGAGATAAACTGATAAGTAATAATTTTTTATTCATATGTTATATCCTCTCAAATTTATTTGTTGTTCTTTCATGGGTTTTGAAAATAGAACAAAAATCGTTATCTTGTCAAGATAATTATTCTGAAAATCCATCCCTTTACGTTATCCGTAGTAGAATAAAATCAATATTGGAGT
>AWGX01000740.1 GCA_000495415.1 Smithella sp. ME-1
TGGCATACGGCATCAATAGAGGCTCTTTTCATACTTGTCAAGGAATAAGTTAATAAGTTAACAGCGTCCCCTCCACTCCCCTTCTTTTTTGCAGGATTTTTTGATAATCGGATTGCGCAGATCAATTGTATCAAACTGAATCTATCAGGGATGGATTTCAAAAAGACCACCTGACAATTTACAGAGCTTTATAATTTTTTTAAAATTTTCCCCCATTTTCGTATAATTCCCCGTTTTCGTTCAAGATTAAATTTTTGCATCTGGCTGCTGATAGATGCAAAAGCTGCTGCTTTTAATTTTGTTTTTAAATCATCAAATGATTGAAAGTATGTAATATAAGGCATATTTTCATAGTCATAAAAATCTGATAATGCTGCCCAATTACGCATAACAGAAATATTATTATAATGATTGGGGTCATTTGCATCACATCCTGGCAAGGGTGAACCCGCCGGGATTTTCAAAACCTGATTCCAGCTTAACTGATCCATAACCCCCTGCTTGGGATATTTTGTATAAAGCTCCATGAGAAAATCCAGTGTAGGAAAAAAAAGAGGCATGTTTGCAGTGTATTGCTCAAAAATTGACATTACCGACGCATTATATGGGATATGGATGATCCCACGGTAATCAGCCAGATCCTGCCATGCATATTTTTTTTTCAGAGCCTTTGTTTTATCTCGGACTCCGAACAAGAAAAATGGCCACCGTTTAAAGTTTGATGCGTATAAAAAGTGACGTTTTTTTGCCGTATATTGCATCCCTGTGTAGTCACAAATACTTGGTATGTGTTCCCAAGGCCTTTGTGTAAAATATTCTGTGTATGCTGCGTCATATTTATTATTTGCTATCGCTATAATTTTTCCAGAATCAATTCCTGAGCGCAAATAGTCATTTAACTCTTGCCACTTGGCAGGATTTGTCGTGAAAGGATATTCGTAGCGCGTGGACGCAACAACAATAATAGGTTTTTGAAATCGTTCATACAACATGGCAAATGCAGGGGTATGCGTGACAATAAATCCGTCGTAAACAGCTAATTCGTACTTATACCTTTCATAAAAAGCATCACACATGTTTCGGTCTAAATGATGCCATGTTTTTTGATTGATAATATCTACGGAATGCGGATCTTTTTCAAAAGCCCATGTATGATTTGATATGCACCAGCTTGTCACTTCATGTCCAAGATTTTCAAAAATCTGCTTGATATCAGCAATCACTGAAATGTGGAGATCCAAGTTAAAAAATTTTATCATAACGTATTATCTATTTTTAAAATTACGCTAACCATTATTATGTATTACTTTATACGTCGCGCATTTAAATATTTTAGCAACATTTTCACTCGCTGTTGGCAAGTATGTTTTTATTGAAATGAACTTTGTAAGAATTGATTGCTTTAACCATATCCTCGCCAAACACCTTAACATCAGCCAGAAAATTAAAATTCTGCTTCAACAATTCAAGGTAAGATTTGCGGCTAATAATATTTCCACAAAAACCTACTTCCGCACGCAAAGGAACCTCTCTTGGTCCGATCAAATCGGGATCAAACCAATTTGGAAACCAAATTCCGCGACGGATAATGCCGTCCTTAAAATAATCTGACCGGAAACCAAATCGATTTTTTTCTAAAAAATCACGAGTAGCATGTAATGAGAGATCATATTTCCCCTTATTAAAGATTTTTCGATATGGTTCCATGCCGCGAACGTGAGCGTCAATTACTGATAAGATTTTAAACGCAGAAACTTTTGAAAGATCCGGAAGCCAATTTGTTTGGTCATAATTTTCAAGATTTAAAATAACATCATAGGCGTTAAGGTCCTGTTTTTGATCGTAGTTTTCCTGTCCCAAGCCCCAGATATCGCATTCGTGATTTTCCATTAATAAGGCTCGCTTTATAGAAAAACATTCCCGGAACGAGCGATTTTTTTCATTTCGCCCATTTTCCTGAATAATGAGAAATTTCATAAAGCGCCTCTTTTTTGTCGAATCTTAGATTTAGTCTTTTTAAAAAAAGAATTCCCGTGAGTTTGGGCGAAGCACTTATAACCGAACGTAAGTGCTACACGATAAAAAAGTATTAAAAATAAAGTTCGAAAACAAAACCTTTTTGTTTGTAATGGTTTTTTTAAAAACTCTAAAGTTAATTCATTTTCAAATGGTTTTGCAAAAGGATTCGTTTTAACACTCCCTACAAAATCAGTACCAACTCTTGGTGATGGAAATGGTAAAGTCGACTCGCCCATAAATCGTATATATTCTGCGTGAATACATAAGTTGTCCTGTATTAAAGGATATACTTTGTACATAAGAAATTCTTGGTCCTCCCCTTTTTTATAGGTGCATTTCCATTGCTTCAATAATAGAAACATGGAGGGTAATACGTTTTTTTGAACACCCCACATTCCACCAAGAATCGGCACTTTATGAAGGGGATGATCTCGCATAATATGAAATCCTTTTTTTGACTTTAACCACTCATCAACTGCCTCTTTTTCTCTAAAAGATAATAGTGAATCAGTATCGCGCACAATCATTACTGCTACATCAAGGTCATCGATTGCAAGAAAACGCCAATATAAACCCATATTAGGATATTTATGCGAAATATTTACGACTTCAGCGCCCAAATTCTTTAATTGTGCAATAAACTCATTAGGGATTTCATCAGACACATAGAATCGACAAATCCAATCAGGATAAATCTTTTTTTGCAATTTTACATTTAATAATGCACCGCTGCGATAATGTTTCTGTGTGCCATATAGGCTATATGAAATTATTTTTTTGTTCATCTTTTTTTTGGCACTGCTGATATTCTTCATTGAATCATGAAGACTGGCCGGTTTATTAGTAGTCATGTTAATCTCTTTTTACAATTTCATGCTTTATTTTAGATACGTAAGTAATATCTTCATTATGGTCTATGCTTGTTATCTTAATTATATTTTTTAGGTGATTTAGTGCTTGGAGAATTAAAGGGACATCCACCTAATTCATTTTGTGATGAATAATTAAGTGTCCCCAGAATTTCTCACATACTATCATTCATTACCGCTGAGGGTCGAAGACCCTTAACATCCTTAATTGCATCATTCAGAGTCCTGGATATCTCCTTCATCATTTTCTCCCGAGTAAACTTTGCAGCCTGAAGAATGCCTGCTTCAGATAAACGGCGGCGCAGTTCGGGGTCGGCGTTTAATTTGGCAACGGAATTGAGAATGCT
The DNA here is from genome assembly GCA_000495415.1 of Smithella sp. ME-1. Next base: position 3,236 of record AWGX01000740.1, read on the forward strand.
GTCCGCATCCGTGGCGTTTACATAGAGCACTGCGTCTCCTCCAATTTCCGGTATGGAGCTATTGTTGGCGGAAACTACTGGGCAGCCAAGGGCCATGGCTTCTAAGACGGGCAATCCATAACCTTCATAGTAAGTGGGATGAGTCAGGCATAATGCGTGGCGATAAAGGTACCTCAATACCGGATCCGGTGCGGGAATAGAGATGACTTGGCGTGAAATCCCCAGGAAGTTCAACCAATCACTTTCCCATTCGTTAAGCGTCCCGGTGCAGATCAGATGAAGATCGGAATCTTGATGGAACAGAGGAGCGAGAGCCTGCAGCAGGAAGCGGAAATTCTTTCTCCCGCTGCGTTCGCCGACGAACAGCAAAAACTTATCCGGCAGAGCCATAGAGGGGGCGCTGCAGGGAGAACTATCCAATAATTGTCCGGTATGAATGGTAACGGCCCGGTCGGGATTCATTCCCGAGAGCTGCAGTAAATCACTGCGGGTGGACTCAGAGATGCAAATAACCCTGCTGGCCCTTCGGGCAAGATAACTTAGGCGTTCTACTGTCATACCAGGGGTGTCGACTGCACCGTCGGGCATAACCGTGATGCGCATGGTGTCATGGACTACCATGGCAAAAGGCCGTCGGCCCAGAGACTTTAGAAAGGCGGTATGCTGAACGGGGGAACTGAGCAAAAGAAGATCATACCCGCCGGCATTAACCTTTTGCAGGTAATTCTTGGTATCCAGGGTGCGAGAAAGCTTGAACAGCAAACGCCAGGGCAGTGTCTGCTGTCTTGTGCGGCAATGAAGGGTTTCCCAACGGCCGTTCAGATACTCGCTTCCTGAAATGCGCAGAGGCAAATCTATCTTGTGTCCCAACTCGGACAAACCCTGGTACAATGCAGCATAGTAACGGGTCATGCCGCAGGGCCCGAAATGAAATATTTCGGGGTCGAGAAGAATTCTCATTATTTCCTCCTACGCTTCTAAACATCCAGTTCTCTCTGAGTACCTCGCAGCAAACAACCAGGCAGCATTGTCGGTCAGGTGCAGCGCAAGTTGGGATCTGAGCCACCGTCATGCCCTGACAACATCTTCACTTGTGTCGGCTCTTAGATAATGTTGTTCATATTCCAGTCCCCGTCCATAAGCTGCTACCTTGGTAGCCACTATGGGGCGTCTGAAGGCGATAGCTTCCAGGAGCTTCACCCGAGTGCCTCTGCCAGCACGCAAGAGATCTATCATCACAGCAGAGGCAGCATAGAGAGTTTCAACTTGTGCCACTGCACCGAGAAAGGATACTCGCGGCTGACGGCTAAGCCACACCTTGAACCGACCTGCACCGCCGAATCCTGCCACATTAAATTGATTGATAAGAAACTCCTTTTTGTTGGAGGGAGTATAAGAAATGATCTCTTGTGTGTCAATAGTCTTTGGGGTACATGAATTAAAGGGACATAATGACCCTAATTTCTCTAATTTCAAATAATATGATGGCCGGCATCTGCCGCATCTATGCGCGCACGCCTTGGCATACGGCATCAATAGAGGCT
>AWGX01000741.1 GCA_000495415.1 Smithella sp. ME-1
TACGCCGATAAAGCCGATATTGACCTTCATGGCATTTACGCTTTTTCCATCAACTTTAATATTCCATCCTTTGTCGAAAGGAATTGAAAAAAACAACATTTTATTTTTATCGAGATTTATTTCTCCTGTTATTATGTTTTGTTTATGTTTGCTGATATTCAGAGTATTCTTTCTTAATAATTCTATATCTTTTATATATTCATTGACCAAATAATATTTTGGTATTTCCTTTACATCTAACTTTTCCAGACCATCGAAATCTTTGTATAAGCTTTCATCAATGACAACGGCTTTATA
>AWGX01000742.1 GCA_000495415.1 Smithella sp. ME-1
CGATAAGAGAATTAAGTCAAAAAATAACGCCAGCCGCGATCGAAAACAAGAATAAGAATAAAAATAGAAATACAAAAGAGAAACAAGTCGTGAATAAGATAAGACCAGTTTATGTTTCCTGAAGATGAGCCGAAACAGCAAACTGTGGCAAATGTCATAAAAAGGATGGAGGAAAGCAACGCTGCAACCCTGACATTAATACCGATGATAAGGCTTAGCGCTATGGTAATTTCCAACCATGGTAGAAATACTGCTACAAAATTTATGGCATAGTCCGGCAGCAGACGATAATTATAAATCGCTACGGCAAAATCACCAGGGTAAATAACTTTTTCAATGCCGGCATATAAAAAAATTATGGCCAAAGCCAGTCGGCAAATTAGTGCAGTAGCAGGAAGAAAAGGACGGGGAGATTTTTGTGATTTCATTTTTTTCCTTTAGAGATTGGGTGTCTGGCATTTAACCAGACACTCCATCCATTCACAAAAACTTTTACTGTTGAAATTCCGTGTAATATCAGTGTGTGCTGTTTCTTTACTCAGTGGGCATTGAGGGCCATCGCAGTAAGTTACAAAAAAATAACCCTGTTTGGTTTTTACTTTGAGACTTGACGCCTGAAGCGAAGCTTCATCAGGATAAATGTTGATTGCTCCAGTAATATGGCCTTCTTCAAAACTAAAAGGATCACGTGCGTCAACAAATATATTTTTATTTTTCAGATACAGATCATAAGCTTCAGAGAGAGTTATAGTGGGAATTTTTGCTTGTTGTTCTTTAATTAAAGCCGCTGAGGAAAAACCGAATAAAGGAATATAATTAGATCTCGTTGAGTTAAAGATAATTGCGATCAATAAAGCAGTAGCTAGAACAATGATAAGTTCAATAAAAGACGAACAATATTTTGTGATAAATTATTTGTATTCATTATAAAGTTATTTAAAATAGTTAGTATTATTTGTCGACAAGATTATAGGCGTCAATTATCCACTGGCAAATTTTACTTTTGGGTGGAACTTCACCAACTGATAGCACTTTGTTATTTATAATAAGAGCCGGAGACCCTAGTAAACCGTATTGTGCTATTTCTTTTATATCTGTAACATGGTCTAAATTAGCGGCAATTTTCATTTCCGATAATAAATCACGAACGTCATTTTCCAATTGACTGCAACGAGTACAGCCTATACCAAGCACTATTATATTTAATCCGTGGACTGGTTCTTCAGCAACCGGCAATCCTTGTGATATCTTAAATTCGCGCAAGAGTGCTTGTCCGTATGCATCCATCGCAGTTGAAGGGACATAATTATTGATGATAACTTCACTTAACAAAATGTTTTTATGTCCTCATCGCTTTTACCCTGCTGCTTCTTCGATGCTTTTTCTATGATATCACTTGAGCCAGTAATACCGACCAAATGACCGTTAATCATAATTTGTTTAACATCATCTTTTGCCATGATAGTCTCTAAAAACGGTTTTCTTCAATTTGTTAATGCAGCATTGTTTCGTCAAGGAGAAATTGTAATAAAACAATGTTTCAATTTTATCTTGACATTTAAAACATTGTTTCATATCTTTGCTTAAAACTAAAATATAAAAGTAAAAAATTTATGATTACAGAGAAACCGGTAATTACTGAAAAGATCAAAGAACGTTTGTATCCGGTAGTTTTGCAGCAATTTTCCATGAAAGATTTTCATGCGGTCAATGTACGCGATATTTCTAAAGAAAGTGGAATTAGCACCGGCACTATATATAAATATTTTTCATCAAAAGAAGACCTTTGTTTTTCAATAATAGATGAAAAATTACGAGATCTTGCTTCATTGTTAAAGATACATTTAGAAGGAATAGAGGATATTCGAGAAATGTTCCGAAGGATATTCTGGGTTACCATGAATTTTTTTGACAATAATCCTGGCCTTGCAGCGATAATTTTTATTACTGTTCCTTTGAAAAGCTTTATGACCAATAAATCTTATCAAAGAGAAACAGACGTAGATATCTTGATTGAAATTATTGAAAAAGCAAGAATAAACGGTGTAATTAGGACCGATATTGAAAACCAACATTTTGTTGACCTTTATATGATGATCATTTGCAGACATGTACAAAATTGGTATGTCGATGGGATGAAGTGGAAACTTGCTAATACAATAAACATTTTCTTTGATTTTTTCTGGAGAGCTGTTGCTCCTCTGTACGACCAGGAATCAAAATTACATTATTAAAGGATGATGTAGGCTTTTTGTAGAGGTGCCAGCGATAGTGCTTTTCGCATAGTTTGTTTCAAATCACTGATAATGTTTCACGTGAA
>AWGX01000743.1 GCA_000495415.1 Smithella sp. ME-1
AATCTCGGTGAGAACGGCTGTGTATTGTGGATTTTCTCGAAAAAGGGAAGCATTGTCATTGATAAAAAAGCTGTTGATGAAGATACTCTGATGGAGCATGCTCTGGAGGCCGGAGCGGAAGACGTAAAAAGCGAAGACGGCGAATACGAAGTAATTACCGATCCCGCTTCCTTCGAAGTTGTCAAAAAGACGCTGGATGATAAGGGAATCAAACATCTGGAAGCGCGGATCAGTATGATTCCTTCCAATACGGTTAA
>AWGX01000744.1 GCA_000495415.1 Smithella sp. ME-1
TTGTGTATTGAAGCGCATGCAGATAGGCGATGGAGCCGCTGCAGAGCCCCTGCAGACCGACCATGAGCCGGGCTTCGTTCATCATCTGGAACATAACCTTCATACCTTCACGCTCGTTGCCCAAAAGCTCCGCATAGCAATTGTTGTTGTCACCAATGGATATCATGCAGGTGGCGGAGCCGCGGATACCCATCTTGTGCTCGATGGCGGATATCTCATAGTCATTGCGCCTGCCCAGTGTGCCGTCTTCGTTGACGAGATACTTGGGCATGAGGAAAATGGAAATTCCTTTGGTGCCGGCCGGATCACCCTCTATCCGCGCAAGTACAGGGTGGATGATGTTTTCGAACAGATCATTGTCGGCTGCGGTGATGAAGATTTTGGTACCCTGGAGTTTGAAGGTTCCGTCAGGCTGGCGAATGGCCTTGGTTGTCATATTGCCCAAGTCCGTGCCGGCGTTAGGTTCGGTGAGCGCCATGGTGCCGCCCCAGATACCCTGCACCATCTTATCCATGTACTTTCTTCTCTGCTTTTCATTACCATACGTCAGGATAAGATGAGCGGCACCCGCGCAGGCAAAGGGGTACGCGGCAAATGCGAAGTTGTGATAAAACCAATCGCTTGCGCCAACGGACACGCTGTTGGGAAGACCTTGACCGCCTTCTTCTTGAGGGAACATCATGCCGATCCAACCGCCCTCTTTAAACTTCTGCATTGCCTGGTGAAAACATTTGGGGACCGAGACTTTTCCATCCTTAAGCGTGCAGCCTTCCTTGTCACCTTCGGATAGCGTCGGGAAGATGACGTCTGTGGCCATTTTCTCAGCTTCATTAAGGATCATGTCGAACATGTCCCTGGAAAAATCCTTGAATTTGTCATACTCGCAAAGCTTGTCCACTCCTAGCATATCATACATGATAAAATGCTGGTCCTTCATATCCACAATCTTGCTGGTCATATCATTACTCCTTTATGTTTTATTGTTTTTGCCGGTCTTTTTCACCTGCTTGCTTGTGCCGCATTACAAGCAATATACAGTATCTTATTTAACGTGACATGAGAACTTTTCCGAGTGTCATTACCTCCGCCTCTTTGGTTCCTTCGTATAGTTCAAGAATTTTCGCGTCACGATAAAATTTTTGCACTTTATATTCTTCAATATAGCCGTAACCGCCATGGAGCTCCACGGCAAGATTGGCGCAGAAGACCGCTGTCTGACCTGCCAGATATTTAGCCATAGCGGAGAGGTGGTAATCAGGATGACCGGAATCAAGCGACCACGCAGCCTTGTAAGTGATGTTCCGAAGAGCTTCTATCCTGATCCACATTTCGGAAAGCTTTTGCATTGTAATCTGGAATGACCCAAGAGGTTTTCCGAAAGCAGTTCGCTCTTTGCAATATTTTATTGACTCATCAAGACATGCCTGCGAAAGTCCCAGTCCCTGCGCGGCCACCATAATCCGCGTGGTATCGAAGAAGTGCATGAGTTGGTAAAATCCTGCGCCCTTCTTGCCGATGAGATTTTCTTTAGGAACCCTCACTTCTTCCAGTGCTATTTCCGAAGTATCGCTGGCCCTGATTCCCAGCTTGCCTTTGATTTTTGTCTTTGTGATTCCCGGCGCGTCGGCAGGTACGATAAACTGACTGAAACTTTTATGAACTTTCTCGTTGGGATCGGTAATGGCCTGTACCACCATCCAGTCACAAACAGTTCCGTTGGTAATGAACATTTTGTTGCCGGTAATTATATAATCATTGCCGTCCTGGACCGCCCTTGTTTTGTAACCGGCCACATCCGTGCCCGCGTTTGGTTCAGTATAGGCACCGGCAAAGACCTTATCGCCCGCGCAAACAGGGGGGAGATATTTTTCTTTCTGTTCTTTTGTTCCATAATAGTAGATGTTTTCGCATCCGAATGTGGCAGCAACTATATTCAGGCCTATGCCCATGCATACCCGGGAAAGTTGTTCAGTTATGATGGTATTACCTAAAAAACCTCCGCCGCTTCCTCCGAATTCCTCCGGTATCCAGCAGCCGATCAATCCGTTTACCCCGGCCTTCTTGCGGATTTCGGGAGTATACTTCTCTTCTTCGTCCGCTTTCTGCGCTTCCGGCTCTATTTCCTTGACGGCAAATTTGTAGGCCATGTCCGCAAGCATTTTCATTTCGTTTGATAATTCAAAATCCATTACTATCTCCTTAAAAACAAAATTTTTTAGTCGTATAATCCGTAACTCTGATCTTTCAGAAGATCTCTGGCAATGACCAGCCTCTGTATCTCCGAAGTTCCTTCATATATGGAAGTGGCTCTCGCGTCGCGATAAAGCCGCTCGACTTTGAAATCTTTAAGATAACCATATCCACCATGTATCTGTAAGGCCAGATAGGCGCTCTTGTTGGCCAGTTCCGAAGCAAAGAGCTTGGCCATTGAAGCTTCTTTGGTGAAAGGCATTTTACGATCTTTTTTCCAGGCAGCGGACAAGGTAAGTAAATTGGCCGCTTCGAGCCCTGTAGCCATGTCAGCAATCATCCATTGAATCGCCTGAAACGAGCTGATGGTCTTGCCGAACTGTTTACGTTCCCTGGCATATTTGATACTTTCATCAAGGCACGCGCGGGTTATGCCCAAAGCCTGCGATGCTATGCCGATACGGCCGCTGTCTAGTGCTGTCATGGCTATCTTGAATCCGATGCCTTCTCTGCCCAGCAGGTTTTTTTTGGGAACCCTGCAATCATCGAAAATAAGTTCTACTGTGTTGGAAGCTCTCAATCCCATTTTATCTTCCCGTGTGCCTATGGAAAATCCGGGTGTGCCTTTTTCAACGACAAAAGCCGAAAGACCTTTGCTGCCTTTGTCCGGACCCGTTCTCGTAATCAGATTGACTATATCAGCGTATTGTCCGTGAGTAATAAAGACTTTTGTTCCGTTGATCAGATAATAGTCTCCTTTATCTTCCGCCCTGATCGAGAGACTTCCGGGATCTGATCCGGCAGCCGGTTCCGTGAGGGCGAAACAACCCAGCATTTCTCCCTGCGCAAGTTTGAAAAGATATTTGATTTTCTGATCTTCGTTGCCGAATTTTAGTAACGGTTCGGTGGAGAGATTGGCCACAGACATAGTTACTGCAGTTGACGCGCACGAATACGCGATTTCCTGTAAAGCCAGGCAATAACTGACTGCAGAGGCGCCGACTCCGCCGTACTCAACCGGTACCATCATTCCCAGCAGACCTAACTGCCCCATTTTTTTTACCACTTCTACAGGGAATATTTCTTCTTTATCTCTTCTGGCAGATTCAGGCTCTAATTCCTTCTTTGCGAAATCTTTAGCCATGAGTCTGACCATTTCTTGTTCTTCAGTTAGTTGAAAAGACATGTCACCTCCTTATGGCACATATATGACAACCAGAAGCTCCGCCTTTTCATGAGTTGGATTGCTGAGCTTATGGGAAAGGGAAGAATCAAAGCTGATGCATTCCCCTTTTTTCAGGGTTGAAGTATTCCTGCCCACTTGAATAGTGAGGCCTCCCTGAATGACGTAAATAAATTCTTCTCCTTCATGGCGATATTCAACGCCTTTATGTTCTGTTTCCGGATCAATGTTTACGAGATAAGCTCTTAAGTGCTTTTCCTCTCCTGATGTTGTAAGAGGCGCATAAGCATATGATGCGACTCTCTTCTTATGACTTGTTCTTCTTCGTTTGGAGGCTTCTTTACTTTCCTGTAGTTGATCCAGCCCGATCTTGAGGACACGGCTCAACTGGAGGACTACCGCGACAGGCGGGGCTGTATTTCCTTCTTCAATCCCTTTGAGGAAATCTGCCGGATAACCGGTATCGTGAGCAAGAACTTCCAGGCTGAGGCCTTTTGCCTCTCTCAATTTGCGAAGCCTTGCCCCAAAGGATTCTTCTGGTATTTTTATCATAAATCTCCCTTCTTGTTTTTCAAAAAACAATTAACTGAAATATATGTATATTGTCAGATTGTGTTCACCTGTAAATATGTATCAGTTGAACAATCCTGTTTTTGCAAACTCATCGATTTCCTGATTCGTATAACCCAGCTCAACCAAAACCTCACGTGTGTGTGCCGGGCCGGAAACACCGGCATGTCTGTACTCGGCAGGAGTTTCGGAGAATTTGATTGGGGTTCCTATCTGCTTGACACTGCCTCCGCCGGGCAGGCCCACGTCTACAACCATCTTTCGCTCAATCGTCAGGGGGTCGCTGAAAGCCTCCGCAAGAGGCATGACCGGCTCGACGCAAGCGTCAGTCCGGTTGAATATTTCAATCCATTCGTCCTGTGTTTTTGAAAGGAAAATTTCGCAAATTTCCTTTTTGAATTTTTTGATATTCCGGGTAAGAATGCCGCCGGGGATCAGATCCGGGCGGTTGATGGCATTGCAGAAATTGGCAAAGAAATGCGGTTCCAGTCCGCCAAAACTGACATATTTATTATCTTTTGTCTCATAGTAATCGTAAAGAGTGCCACCGTTAAGATATTCTCCCTCCCGCAACGGCTCACAGCCATCAACAAGAAATCCCGCTCCAACCATAGCGTTGAATGCGATCATACCGTCCGTCATGGAAATATCGATATACTGGCCGACACCCGTGTCGAGGCGATTAATGACGGCGGCCAGGATGCCGATGACAGCATTATTTGAACCAGAGGCCACGTCAGCGATCTGCATACCCATAAGGTGGGGGCCTGATTCTTGTTTTCCCGAGTATGATGCAATGCCGGAACGGGCAATGTAATTGATGTCATGACCGGCGCGGTCACGCATAGAACCTGTCTGTCCGTAACCCGTGATAGAGCAGTAAATAATGGACGGGTTGATTTTCCGGAGATCTTCATAGGCCAGGTTTAGCTTTGCCATCACGCCGGGACGGAATTGTTCGATGACAATGTTGTAATGCATTATTAATTTATGGACGATGGTAACTGCTCTCTGATCTTTGAGATTCAGAGCCATGCAGCGTTTGCCGCGTCCGAGTTGCGCGGCCGCGGCCGACAGTTTTGTCTTTGGTACGAAAGGGGGAATAGAATTTACTAAGTCGGGCCGGGAACCGGAAACGATTTTTAAAACGTCTGCACCCATGTCGGCCAGGCACATCGTGGCATAAGGTCCCGGCAACAGTGTTGTAAAATCCAGTATCTTTAAACCATGTAACGCTCCCGGCATAAATACCCCTCATTATGTTTTTCTGATACTCATAAAGAGTTATGCCCGATTCTGACAATTTTTTGAAGCACTAAAAATACAGGGAGGGCAAACATCTTAACTATAAAACCTGTCTCATAATTATTAATCAAAATATCTGGATTTATTGGCCAGCGAGTATCTGGCCTTCTGTTTGGCCAGTTCGTTGATCATGCACAGACCGTTGCCCAGTTTGCAGGAATCCATTTCTATTACCCTGTTAAGCAACTGATCAAATAAATCCGGATCTTTTATGACGGGACATAAATAGCGGGCATAAAACACATCTACTAATCCGAAATTACCGTCTTCCACCTTGTTACCACTGGCAAACGCTTTTTTAGACGGTTCCGGACCACCGCCCAGGCCCATCAGGGCCGGCATAATCGCGTAATAGATGCCCAGAATGTTCCAGCTGGCCCCCCAGGCATAATTGGGATCTATCTCAACAGAACGCATTCCTGCGGCAACAGCGTCCTGAATATCTATAATTTCGTCCGGATTAACCAGCTGCAACGTTACCCGTTTGGCAAGGTTAATTCCATACCAGGTCAGTGCCTTCAAATCATCCTTTGTTAGAAATTTGACTGCTTCAGGAACTTTCATTCCTTCATCTATTGCTTTACGGAAGTTGGCATTATTTGCTTTAAGTGCCCGCATACCATAGTCTGTTCCAACCTTAAAAAGTGATATGGCATAATTAATATCTTCATCTTCAACAAAAAGAGCATAGTCCGCGTACAGGAATGATGCCGTTGCCAGTAGATTATAATCTGTTGGTGCCAGTTCGACCATTCCCGTAATCACCAGTAGAGCACCTGGAAATCCGTCCTTGATGAAAGCAGCGTTTTTTTGTCTCATAAGTTTTTCAACAAGATCGTCTACAGACGTATTCACTGTGGTAACGGCAGCCTTCTGTACGGTGTGCCTTGTTGCCGCACATCCTGATATACCTGCTATAAGAGAAACAAACAGAAAGAGAATTGAGATACCTGTGAGAATCAGCTTAATTATTTTCGTCACTATTCCAGCCTCCTTGTAAAGTATTAGAATTATAAACCCATCATTTTTCCAACAATGACTTTCATTACTTCTGTTGTTCCCGCAAATATTGGAATTACTCTTGCGTCACGGGCAAAACGGCAAATAGGATATTCTTCCATGTATCCGTACCCTCCATGCAACTGAACGCACTGGTAAGCGACACGGTTCGCCATCTCCGGTATCCAGGCTTTGGCCATGGATACTTTCATGACAATATCCTCTCCGGCGATGTAATCACAGATAAGGTTGTCCAGGAATGTTCTGCCTAATTCTATTTCCGTGGCCATTTCGACTATCTTAAATGTGTTGTGCTGGAAAGAACTGATCGGCTTTCCGAAAATTGTCCTTTCACGCGAGTATCTAATCGTCATTTGAAGCATTGCTTCGGCCATAGATTGCGCCATAATGGATGTAACAAGTCTCTCGCCTTGCAGCTTCTTCATTAGATAGAAAAAACCCTGACCTTCCTCGCCCAAAAGATTGGCGACGGGTACGCGGCAGTCCACAAAATTCAATTCTGCAGTGTCCTGACTGTTAAAGCCCATTTTATCGAGTTTACGGCCTTTTTCAAAACCAGGCGTACCGGCTTCCACACAGATAAGACTGATGCCCTTGAAAGGCGGATCTGTTTTGGTGTCTGTTTTGACGGCAACGATTACAAGATCGCAATTTATACCGTTGGAAATAAATGTTTTCTGTCCGTTAATAACATACTCGTTACCGTCTTTTACAGCCGTTGCGCGAATCGCCGCCAGGTCCGAGCCGGTTCCCGGTTCCGTCATGGCAACTGCTGTAATGATATTTCCCGATGCGCATCCCGGAAGCCAGCGTTTTTTTTGTTCTTCGTTGCCGAAGCTGTGAATGTAAGGGACGATAATGTCACTGTGCAGGCCGGCCAGAAGACCCGTAGCGCCCACAAAGGATAACTCCTCATTGATAACCACGGAATACTCGTAACCGGCATTTGATCCGCCGTATTCTTCTTCCAGCCAGGGACAGAGAAATCCGCTTTTGCCCATTTTCACCCAGACGTCTTTAGGCACGATTTTATCATGTTCCCATTTGTCGAGAAAAGGAATAACCTCTTTTTCCAGAAATTTACGGAAACTTTCACGAAATATTTGATGCTCTTGGGTAAACAGTTTTCTCGGCATGAAAAATCCTTTCTTATTTGTTTTGCTTAAGGGATAGCAAAAAGACGATGCTTCTGCTGATAAGCGTTAAGAAAATTCCAATTTAATCAACACGCAGAATGACCGCTTCACCCTGTGCCAGACCGCCGCATATTGCCGAGACACCGTAGCCGCCGCCCCTTCTTTGAAGTTCATAGGCCAAATGCATTGTAATCCTGGCGGCACTTGCGCCCACGGGATGGCCGAGAGCGATTGCACCGCCATTGACGTTGGTCTTCTCCCGAATCTCTTTCCATTTTTTGTCATTATCAGTGGCCAGCATTTTTGTGGACGTCATGGTAACGGCGGCGAATGCTTCATTAATCTCAATTAAATTCATCTGATCCAGAGTCAGATTTGCATGGTCTAGAGCTTTCTTAATAGTACGAGCTGGAATTTCGGCAATCGCTCTGGGTGCGGTTGCCGATGCAACGGTAGCCACAATTGTAGCCAAAGGTTTAAGTCCTTTCTGTTTTGCTTTTTGTCTCGTCATGAACAATATTGCGCTGGATCCCGCGCTGATAGGCGGAGCGTTGCCCGCCGTAACCGTTGGGCTTCCATAGACGGGTTTTAATCTGGCGAGCGCTTCCATACTAGTTGAGCGGGGGGATTCATCCTTTTCGATAACTATTGGATTACCTTTTTTCTGAGGAATAATAACCGGAAGAATTTCTTCTCCGATCTTGAACTTTCCTTCAGCAAAAGCCCGTGCGTATTTTATCTGGCTGCCTAATGCCCATTCATCCTGCATTTCTCTTGTTACACCGTGTTCCAGGGCAACTTCTCCCGCATCCTTGGCTACAGGATTAAAACCCTTGGCCGTGTACCCCAGTTCGAAAAGACCATCAATTAGTTGAATATGTCCCAACCGGATTCCTTTTCGCAAACCGGGAGCCAGATGAGGTGTCCGCGGCATGTTTTCGGAACCGACGGCCATGGCGATTTCCGCTTCACCTGCTTTAATGGCCCGAAAGCCCAGCCGCAGACAGGTGAGCGATGAGCAACAGGCCCGATCCAGAGTAAGCGAAATATTTTCCGCCGGAAATCCGGCGAGAAGTGTTGCCTGCCGCGCCGGCACGTCGGTTTCCAGTGCGACTTCCGCCAGAACGCAGCTGCCGTAGTTGATTTCATCGACTTCATCGGGATTTATTCCTGCTCGCTTAACAACCTCTTGCATGACCATGACTCCCAGATCAATGCTGGGAATGTCCGCCATAGCCGAGTTAAAATTGCTGAAAGGTGTCCTTACAGCACTGACAATGACTATATCATCATCCTTGTTTTGCATATGGGATTATCTCCTTATCAGTTTTTTTGTTTTTGTATGGAAACTATTAGCTATCGGGCAGCCATTCGAATGGCTCCGTCCAGCCTTATTACTTCACCGTTCAACATGCGATTTTCGATTATATGTCTGACTAAAAATGCGAACTCATCCGGTTTCCCCAATCTCTGGGGGAAAGGCACCGTTTTCCCCAGGGCTTCGCGTACCGCGTCGGGCAAACCGCGAAGCAGCGGCGTATCAAAAAGGCCGGGGGCTATCGTCATTACCCGGATTCCGTAATCAGCGCATTCTCTGGCAATCGGCAGCGTCATGGAGACTATCCCTCCCTTGGCTGCGCTGTAGGCAGCCTGACCGATCTGACCGTCATAAGCAGCGACGGAAGAAGTATTGATGATGACGCCTTTCTCTCCGTCAGTGTCAGGTGAATTTTTGACCATTTGTTCAACGACCAGTCTGACGACGTTGAATGTACCGATAAGGTTTAGCTGAATCACCTGGCTAAAAGACGCAAGAGGCATGGGACCTTTTTTGGAGAAAACCTTCATGGGAACGCCTCCCCCGGCACAGTTGACGGCGATATTAATCGCGCCGAAGGCTTCCATGGTTTTGTCAACGGCTCCTTGGACAGCCGCCTCATCAGTCACGTCAGTTTTGGCAAAAATAACGTCTTTACCCAGCTCGGCGGCAATTTTTTCGCCTCTGTCAGCGGCGAAATCGAAGATGGCTATTTTTGCGCCACCGGCGAGCAGATTTCTGACGCAAGCCTCCCCCAGTCCCGAAGCGCCACCGGTTACAACAACAGTACTGCCTTGTACGTTCATATAATTCTCCTGTTTTTATTGTTGATAAGAATGGTGTTCCATAATCTGTTGCTTATGCCCTTTCAAAAATAGTCGCCGGCGCCGTACCGCCGCCTGTGCATAATGAGACAAGGGCATAACGGGCTTTCCGGCGGCGAAGCTCATGAATGGCGGTAACGCTCAAACGGCAGCCGGAGTTGCCCACTGGATGCCCAAGGGCCAGGGCACCTCCATTGACGTTGAGCTTATTCATATCCGCGCCAAGTTCTTTAGCCCAGGCCAAAGGAATGGGCGCGAAAGCTTCGTTGATTTCAAAAATATCAATATCCTTCATTTTAAGACCTGATTTATCCAGTACCTTTGGCGTTGCAATGATAGGTCCTGTGAGCATGAGTCGGGGGTCAGATCCGACAACGGCATTGGCTACGATCCGCGCCATAGGTTCAAGGCGGAGCTCTTTCATCTTTTTTTCACTCATAAGAACAACTGCCGACGACCCATCCGTGATAGTGCTCGATATGCCTGCCGTTATCCATTTTGTATTAGGTATAATTTTGAGAGCGTTTAATGTTTCATGGCTTGTTTCCGGCCTGATGGTTTCATCGGAATGACGGACAATTTCATTATTTTCTTTATCTACACCCTTCATTGGCAAAATCTCATTCTTAAAATAGCCGTTGATAGTTGCTTCATGGGACTTCCTGTGGCTGGCTATAGCGAATTCATGGCATTCGTTCCGTGATATTTCCCATTGTTCGGCGATCATCTGGGCGGCTACAATCTGATCGGCTTTGCCGTATTTACTGATGTAAAATTCGCAGAGAGGATTTCCCATGGGCTTTCCTGTATACAGGGTGCCGTTCATATCCGAACTTATGGTGTATTTCGACATTAATTCGCATCCGCTGGCAATGACGATATCCATGGTGCCTGAGGAAATAAGGGCGTGGGCAAGTTGAATGGCAGTAAGAGAGCTTCCGCACTGGCGATTTACGGAGACTCCTGGAACAGAGAATGGAAACCTGGATGCCAGTATTCCCATGCGACCAATATTAAATCCCTGTTCGCCGACCTGATATACTGTGCCGTTGATGACATCTTCCACGAGGGCGGGATCGAGACCTATCCGGTCGACGACCTCGTCGAGCACGGCTCCCAGGAGTTCCGGAGCGGTCCAATTGCGAAGATACCCGTTCTGACGGCCTATTGGCGTTCTTGCTGCACTAACGATAAAAACATCACTCATGACCTTTTCCCCCTTGCCTTGATCTCAGATCGAATTAATATCAATATTCCTGTTGGATTATGACAAAAGTGTCAGCCCATGGTTTGTGAATATTTTCGATCGTTGCATAAATGTTTTGAAACGTTAGAAACGTCTGTTTAGGTGAGGTAAGTAACACATACTTATCTGGCTGTCAAATATTTTTTTGCTGTTTAGTTATATGAATTTCCTGAAGATCATTTATTCTCTAAATGATTTAAACAATTATAAAAAATTGCATTTTTATGAGAAAAAATAAAGACGACATGATGTCCGTGGGTGGAGTATATCTGATATTAAAAGGTGGCAGGTTAAAAGTAGCTGCGACAGTTCTGAGATTATTAAGGTAAAAATAAGTGTAGTGAATATTTCCCGGCTGTTTTACAGGCCTCTTTTTTTCGAGCCGGTCTTGTCTTGTTTTACAATGCCGGTAAAAACTAACTTGCAGATTTCTTCCGTATAGTCTTTTGTTTTTATTTTTGTTCCGAATATTATTTTGGGCAGGCACAAATGTTCAATGGCGCCCATAATGATCTGACGAATATGACGAGGAGATATGTCCGAACGTATTTCTCCCTGTTTTACGCCTTTTTCAATGATGTCCAATAGAATGTCTGCATATTCTCTGATCAGCTCGTAGGTCTCACCGGTGAAAAATGCCGGGAAATTGCGTATTTCAATTATTAGAATTTTTGCAAACACCGGTGTTTCCTGATAATAATTCAAGGTCGAAGAAATGAATGTTTTAAGTTTATTAAATGTTCCCTTGGTATTATCAAGGTCCTGGCGGAGAATCTTTACGAAATCCGCTGAGTATTCCTGCAAAACATAATGCAGTAAATTTCGTTTATCTTTAAAATACTTGTAAATCAAAGCTTCATTGACCCCGGCAGTGTTGGCAATTTCCGCCCAGGTAATGACATCGAAGTTTTTCTTCTTCAAAAGAGAAATCATCGCTTTGGAAATTTTAAGGTGTCCCGGCGGGATTGATAGTTGTTTCTGATCCGGCGGCGCGTTATCATTTCTGCACAGCAGAGTTTTCATCGATAAATCTGTTTTTATATTTAGATGGGAAGTATTTTTTAGAGAGAGAGTATTTTTGTTTGTTTTTTTGATGTTCGACTTGATAAGAGATTCCTTATTCATAAGTTCAATATAAAAAGTCCAGTTCTTTATGTCAAGAAAAACTTGGTTGCAAAGGTTAAGCCTTTTCCGCTTCAACTTCAAGTCGCATCATGTCTATGTGATAATTTCCAAACTCATCCCGGGGAGATTTTTCATCAAATCCATCGATTAAATCTTCAATGAATTGATTGCGAAGGTCTTCAGGTATCATATCCGTAAATGTCATCCATACAGATTTGATGTTTCCTCTCATCCCCTCTCTGCCGTGGAAGGACGCGTCCTTGGGAAACAGCTCAACACGTTTCTCAACTAATCCAAGTTCTTTCAGCCATGCATGATAATCATCGGGTCCATAATAATTAAGAGATGATGAAACTCCGTAGATGAAATATTTGCTCCACTTCTCCTTTGATATTACATCGACTAATACCCCGGCTGCGTTAAGTGCGTTTCCTTTGCCTGCCATCTGGAATAAAATCGTGCCGCCTGATTTCAAACTTTTTTTCACTCCTTTGAGTACAGCAACATGTTCCTTAACCCAATGAAGCACGGCGTTGGAATAAGCCGCGTCGAATTTATTATCAAAATGGATTTCTGTCGCATCCATGAGTTGCCAGTCAACGTTCGGATATTTGTCTTTCGGGAAATTCCTGGTGGCAAAATTTATCATTTCTTCCGAATTATCTATACCGACTACATGCCCATCAGGTACTCTTTTCGCGATTTCCATTGTCAGTCTTCCATCGCCACACCCTATATCCAGGACGCTTTCATTTCCTTTCAGCTTAAGTTTATCTAAAAGCTCAATACCCCATTTAAATTGTTCATGTGATGAGTCTTTATAAGTTTCCGCATTCCATTTTACCATAACGGAATCTTGTCCTTTGTAATATTCCGGGCAGAGCAATAGTTGAAGATATGCTCTGTCTGTCTTTTGTATTGCAGATAAAAAATCCGGCATGTCTCTGTGAGTTTGAACTAAACTCACAGAGACAAAAATCATCGGAAATATATTATTATGCTGCCAGCTTTTTGGCTATCGCAGATGCTTTTTCAATAATGCGGTCAAAGAGTTCTTTCAAAGTCGGAATATCGTGACACAGACCGACGTCCTGACCGCACGAAATGATACCCGCGCCCAGATCTCCATCATGATACATCATTCTGGCTCTTTCACCGGATACGATTTGCAGAACTTCCATAATATCACCGTTATTGTTCTCAAGCTCAAGACACCTCTGTGCGGCCTGATTAATCCATACCCGGTGTGTTGCTCCCAAAGACCTCATAATGAGCATCGTATCCAGTTCACTGGCTTTTATTAGAGCGTTCTTTAAATTGTCATGAAGGGGGGCTTCTTTTGTCGTCAATAAACGGGTACCCATGATAACAGCCTGTGCTCCCAAAGCCAATACGGCAAGGAATGCCTCACCGGTGGCAACACCACCACCGCCAATAACCGGGATTTTTAGACTTTCAACAACTTTGGGAACCAAAACCATTGTTCCGATATCAAGTTTGCCCGTTGCCCCGCCGTTTTCCTGACCAACAACTGTGACAATGTCGGCTCCCAGACTTTCCGCCTTCTGCGCGTAACGAACACCGACGCATTTATGGATCCATGTTAAACCGGCTTTTTTAAAGCGCTGGCACATTTCCTCCGGTGCGGAATGCCCTGATGTTTCAACGATCTTTACGCCTTTTTCCAGTAACACATCCAGGTATTCATTATTGTCAATTGGTTGCATGGTCGGGAAAAAGTTGATATTTGCCGCGAAAGGTTTGTCTGTCAATTCTTGGATACGATCAAGTGCTTTAGAAAAATCTTCTCTGGTTTTGTACATGCAAGAGGCAATGCAACCCAAACCACCGGCATTTGAAATAGCCGCGACAAAATCCGCTGATGAAATCCACATCATCGTCCCGCCAATAATCGGGTATTTAATCTTTAACATTTCTGTAATCTTCGTCTGGAACATGAACAACCTCCTGTTTTAGTATTCAGTCAAATTTATTTTTGCCGCAAAAAAACATTTTTATTTAATACCACTGTTTTCGCATGGGGTGAACCATAAAAAACTAGGTAGTGTATGTCAAGGAAATCTTAACCGCAAAATAAAGACGGAATAATTATTAATTATTGCGGTGCGATTTTTCCGGAATACCCTGCTTGCTTCAGGGGCTTATTGCGGGAAATAAATAACAGCCCGGTCAAGAAGAAATTTCGACTTGACTCTGGCCAGTTCATTCAAAATATATCCGCCGGGTAGAATAGCAGGGTCTGTTTCTATCGCCTCATTCAAAGACTTATTGAACATAACCTGATCTTTCGCCAGCGGACAGTAGTATTTGGCCCTGAAATATTTTGCCATCATGAATCTGTTACCGCTTACTCTGTCGGCGGCATCGAATTCTCTTCGCGAATTTTCGACACCTCCGGTAAGTCTAGCGAATTCAGGCAAAATGGAATTAACTATCCCCATAACTATATGAGATATCCCATAAAAATAAGTCTCATCCAGTTCAATAGCTTTTAGAGCCAGCCCCGAAATAAGAGGCACATCCATAGCTGCCGCAGCGTTGGCCAGTGTCAGCAATGTCTTTAATCCATAAGCTGTTGATGTCCAGGCCAGCGAATCCACATACTCTTTCCCCAGATGTTTTGAGCATTCAGCATAGTCAAGTCCCTGTT
>AWGX01000745.1 GCA_000495415.1 Smithella sp. ME-1
CTTTCTTCGGCTAACATTGTTGGCGGAGCCTGTCCGGTGTATGCCGGATCGGCAACTTCAAATCGAAATGTTATTATATGCACTAATTTAAATAATAAGGATTGATACTTGATTAATCAAATCGTTACCAAAATAGCTAAACGGGAATTCGCCCGTTCCTTAAAGTTTGAAGAAGGAAGTCTGCCTGAATTACCGTCCTGCAATGACGAAAAACAGCGCCTCCTTTACCTGCACGTCCCTTTTTGTGAAGAACTTTGTCCTTATTGTTCTTTCCATCGCGTAACTTTTCAAGAACCCTTAACCAGGAGATATTTTCAAGCCCTGCGCCGGGAAATTAAAATTTATCATGAAAAAGGCTATAAATTTGAAGGGATTTATGTGGGAGGCGGCACTCCCACAGTGCTGATTGATGAACTGGCTGAAACATTGAACCTGGCAAGGGAACTTTTTCCAGTAAAAGATATTTCCGTGGAGACAAATCCTAATCATTTAATTTCCGAAAAGATTAAAATCCTGCAAAAATGTGGAGTCAAAAGACTTTCCGTGGGAGTTCAGACCTTCAACGATGAAATGCTGAAGAAAATCGGCCGTTACGAAAAATACGGATCCGGTGAAGTAATCGCCGAACGGCTGAAAAATACCCAGGGCTGTTTTCACACTTTAAACGCCGATATGATTTTTAATTTCCCCGGACAGACAGCCGAGATGCTCGAAGCGGACATAGATACTCTGCTTAAATTAAACATAGACCAAACCACCTTCTATCCCCTGATGATTTCCTCTACAACTCAAAACATAATGAAAGAAACCATGGGAGAAGTAGATTTCCGCGGTGAAGAAAAATTATATAAATTGATCGTAAGGCGCCTGGAAAGAAATTACGATTTTTCCTCGGCCTGGTGTTTCTCCCGCAAAGAGTCACTGATTGATGAATACGTTGTTGAATTTGAAGAATACGCGGGCCTGGGTAGCGGCGCAATCGGTTATATGCATGGTACCTGTTACTCCAACACTTTTGACATAGAAAAATATATAACTGATCTGGAGAAGGAAAAACTGCCTCTTCAGGCCGCCCGCAAATTTGATCTTCACGACCAAATGCGTTATGATTTCCTGATGAAATTATTCAGCACAAAACTGGATATTAGTGCTTTGCAAAAAAAGTATGACGGCAAATTTTTGAAAACAATGTGGAAAGAAATAGCGGCGTTTGAAATCGTCAGGGCATTTCGATATTTCCCTCCCTACCTGCACTTGACGCCTTACGGCCGCTATCTCTGGGTCATCATGATGCGGGAATTTTTTATCGCCGTGAACAATTTCCGCGATTACTGCCGCAAACAGGTGAACATTGGATAAATGCTATTTGTCACTTCGAATCCCGATTTATC
>AWGX01000746.1 GCA_000495415.1 Smithella sp. ME-1
TTTAAAATATTCTGTGCGGGATTTTTCTTTTACCTTTTCCTGAAAAAAATAAACCTGACTGATTATACAGCGATAACAGGAGGTATCTTATATTCTTTTGCCGGTTACGTTATTGTGGGCGGAACGTGGATTTCTTTTTCAACCCAGGCTGTTTATATCGCATTATTGCTTTATTCTTTCGAGAAACTTTATCAGGATGACAATTGGA
>AWGX01000747.1 GCA_000495415.1 Smithella sp. ME-1
GGGAGGAAATTAAAAGGAGGGTGAAGCGATTTTCTCTATCTCCCTGTCATTTCCAAAACTAGTAAGGTGTCCCCCGATTTTAATCTCCTTTAATTGCCATTGCCGCTTCGCATTTTAGAAACTTAGTATTTTAGGGGCGTCCCTCTTGGTTCCGCGACTTTTGCCAGCCAGCGTTTAAATGGTTCCGCTTTGGGTGAAGGAATTGATTGAATGATACGGAACAGGCTCTCAGTATTGGCGCAATCGGTTGCGTATTTTTTGCCATCGGCAGCTTCGAGTTTCAGTTGTATCCAAATTGGGGACAACTGGAGATCAATAAATTCTCTTTGCTTCACTTTTCCCCAATATTGGCGGGGTGTAGGTGAATCAGTCAAAGCTTCCACAATATCCACAACAGAGAAATACCATTCCTCTGCATGCCAGATTCGCCTTATTTTCTTACTGCCAAAAACTACAAGTTTATTTTGTTCCATTACTCTTTTTCTCTACTCTGTACTTTGAACTTCTTCCTTTGCTACTTTCTTCTTGGACGCTGTTGTCCCTGTTTTTTCCTTTTTAAAAAGGCTTGTCATTCCGGCATGGTCATGGCCGGAATCCAGTTTCTCTTTTCTAACAAGAGCCAAGCAAAGACTTGACCCCTTTTCCTCCTTTTCCCCTTATTACGTCCCCCTGTCCCTTATTATTTGGGAAAAGGCCAAATTCGAGGAACCTCCTTGTATTTTTTACTTTTAAAGTAGCCAATAAAAATTATTCTTATTGGCCAAGTTAAAAATACTGCTATAAAAATAAAAATCGCACTCACATTTGGAATTAACGGATAAATTAGAAAAAGTAATCCATTTAGTAGTGTAAATAAAGACATCGCTATACAAATCAAAAAAGCTAACTGGTCACCAGATTTCAAAATTCTCTTGTCTTCGATTTTTGGAAAAATGATATTGTCGATGTCCACTAAGGACTTTATTATTTTTCCTTTTTTATGCCAAATACCCTCGAGAAACATTAAACCAATTAAAATCAATGCAAAAGAAAAGACAATGTTGATTATTAAATTTTCTTTCATTTCAATACATCCTTAATATTTTTCTATTGTGCATTAAGTTTTGTCGTAAAAGTAACTGGCGACCCTAACCCTAGACCTAACCCTACACTAATACCATCAACGTATCTTAAAGGATTGAATATGCCCTTAGTTGTATCAAAATCCTTTCTAAGCGTAATTTGTATACCACCATATCTACCGCTTCCAATATTGATTGTTTCTCCTGCTTGATTACCAGTTCTACTTAAATTACCTATGCCTGCACTAACACCAAAATCTGCCCAACTACCAAGTGTAGCCTCTGGGTCAATAGGTTTCGCAACTAACGATCCAGAAGCATCAAACGGATTTATCAATTCAGAACTTATGGTCGTTCCGGCTGAAACAGGCCATGGTCCTGTGGGCGCGTGGAATCCTGCGTCATAGGTAAAACTGATACTGCTATTTGTACCACACAGCCCACTCGGATCAATCCCTGTCACCGGATTATTACCGACATAGGCCAGTAAATTGACAGTGCCGCCTTCAAAACCAATCGGGTCTTCGGAGATGAATCTGCCGACGGTTGGGTCGTAGTATCTGGCCTTCATGTAATAGAAACCGTTGAGCTCGGTCATGACACCATACTGGCCGACATATTTAAACGGCTGTGCTACAGCTTCCTGCTGATTGGCAATATTCCCGAAGGCATCATAAGCGTATTTGTTAACCACAGCTTGAGTATTATCAGTCATGGCAATCGTACTACCGACACCGTTGTAATGGTAGCAATAGGTCTGATCGCCGGGTGTGACCATCGCCAGCAGGCCACCGCCGTAAATGTAGTATTTGGTGATGTTGTTGTTTGCATCGGCCTCGGCCAGCAAGGTTCCGCCTGCATCGTAGATATAGCGGGTTTCTACACCTGACCGGTTCGCTTTAAGTCGCTTGCCGCCGCCATCGTAATAAAACTGCGAGCCGCCGATGGTCTTTAACCGGTGTTCGTAATCAAAGGTGTAGTCCGTGCTGTAGCCGGTCTGAAGCTGGCCTTCGTCGTCATAACCGAAACTGCCCCCGGCGCTGGTGGAAAGCAGGCGGTTTTTCTGTGTGTTGTAGGTATAGTCAACGCCGCCTTCGCCCAGCGCCGGCGCGTAAGGCTCGCTCTGTACAATATTGGTGCGGTTGCCGTTGGCGTCCAAGGCAAAGGTATAACTGGAGATTACATTGGCGCCGGCCTGGTTGTTAATCGAAGTCAAGCGACTGGCATTGTCATAGCCGTATGTTGTTGCCGTGCCGTTGAAGTTGGTAAAGCCGGGAAGACGGCCTGCGGCGTCGTAGTCGGCATAGGTGGCTGTCTGGTTAAGCCAGTTGATTGTGACTGTCTTTAAACGGTTTAAGGCATCGTACGTATAGGAAACTACCTTATTGCCGGGATAGGTGAGCGTGGTTAAATTGCCGTTGGCATCGTAGGCATAAGAAATCGTAAAGCCGTTGGAATCGGTCATGCTGGTGAGGCGGCCTGCATCATCATAGACGTACGCAGCTGTGCCTATTGCATCCTGCATGGCCGTCATTCTGTCCAGCGTGTTGTAAGTAAAACTGACTGTCGAAGCATCAGGATAGGTGATGGTGTCCATTTTATCCGATGGGGTATAGGTATAAGTAATGGTCTGATTCTTGCGGTCGGTCTTACTAATCAATCTGCCTGCGTTATCGTATGCATAACTTGTCGTCTCGCCAAGCGGGTCGGTCTTGGATTGCAATAAATTGCGCTTGTCATAGAAGAAACTGGTTGTGGAACCGACCTGATCGGTCAGGCTTGACATGCGGCCGATGGCATCATAATTATAGGTTATCGCCGGATGCGCGGCGGTTTGGGATGTCAGCGGATTGCCGTAGGCGTCGTAGGTCAATGTTGTGACTGTGAGGCGCGGGTCTTTTACCGTATTTTTGAAGCCGTTAGCATAATAAGTATTTTCTGCTTTATTACCCACGGCATCCGTTACATCTAAAAGATGATGTTCACCGTCATAATTATAGAGTGTGGAATGACTCAGGGCATCTTTGGTTTCAACAAGCCTGAACTGTGTGTCGTAGAAATTTTCAACGGTTTGATTAAGCGCGTCGGTAACCTGAATAAGATTGTTTTCGCCATCGTATTCGTAATTTGTTTCGTTTAACAGCGGATCAACTACTTTAACGATATGATCCTGGCCATCATATGTTTGAGTTGTTTTGTTGCCCAACGCATCTTCATGCGCATATAACCTGCCCTTTTTATCATAGTAATAGGTTGTCGTTTTTAAATTAGGATCCTCTTCCTGGTTACGGTAACCGGAAAAATAGAATTTGTAAATTGCATTACCGCTCTGCCGTGGTGCTGTCTGCTGTTTCACGCGGCCAAGCTCATCATATTCATTAGTAATCGTTGTTATATTCAGTGTGCTTGTCATAGGTTTTGTAAGTGATGTGATTAAGTGATTTGCAGGAGTTGTGTAACCATAACCCCATATTTTACCCTCAACATCAGTATAACTCGTCAAATTATTATTAGTGGTATCGTAAGAATATGATACTGTTCTCATCGGTGTGTTTGAACCAGATGCGTAATCAGAAACTGAAGCTATTCTGCCACTTTCATATGTAAGTCGGATGTTCCGGCCAAAGGCATCAGTTACTTTTCTTAATGTTTTATCTGCATTGTATTCAAATGTTGCTGCATTTCCATCAGCATCAACGACCTGACTAATTTTTCCAATGCTTATGCCGTCAGTAGTATTAACATCAGGTGCATAAAAATTCATCTTCGTACCAAAACGCTCCTTTAAACTATAAGTATTATCGCCATTTTTAATCAGTTGGGTCGTAATTCCGGGCGGCGGTACATACGTGCCATCAGCCAGTTTAATATATTCAATAACTTTGTTGCCCATATTTATGGATACAGCATTATCTACAAGTGGCTCTATCCCCCAGTTAGCGACCAAGGCAGAAATCATCCAATTTTGGATATTATCGCCTGCCGTCAAAACATCCGCACAAACATAAAGCGCAGCCATCATACCCACGGCATCAAGAGGCTGCCGCCCTCCCAGAACAGGTTCTGCATGACTGGCAAGAGTATAGTAAATATTATAATTATGATCAAACCCGTAACCCAAAGTTTTCTTTTTAAGATTATTCTTACTGGTGTAAGAACGAGAAAATGCCAATCCCAAAGGCAGGCTTCCACCTAAGGCAAGATCGGTATTTTCATAAATAAATGAACCACCGGCCATATCGACAGGATCTTTAGAATAATATTTAGAAGCAAGTGTGATTAATCCATCAATTGTAAAAGGTAAGGCATCTGTTTCTGTTTTGTGATCTATATACCATGTTAAAGCAGAGATTCTTACAGGATCAGTATTAACGTTATGTGCACCATAATAATCTTCGCCAATAACCATAGCATAACCAGTCACAAGTAAGCTGTTGACTGTCCGTGAAAATATATGGATATATCCTTTGCCTTTCCACTGCGGATAATCATCGTATCCCAGTTGTCCATCTTTAGGTAATATGAACATATGGTCTTCAGTAGTTGCCTGATTAGCAATTGTGTTATAATACCATGATATACAGTTTGAACAGGGACAGCTTGTTGTTCCGCAATTGGGATCATTCTGATAGTTGGTAAAATTTGTGTTATTCAGTAAGGTTTGATAATTATCCTTATTGATAAGATATACTTTTTGACCTTTTTCATTGGCTAATTTAAGAAGCTTTACAGTTGATACAGCAGGTGTACCTTTACCGTTTTCGGCAGGTCCCATAAGTTGTTCCAGAATACCGTGCTCCAACCCGCTTGTAATGAGATTGGAGACTTTATCTGGAATTGAACTATCACCGTCATCATATCTAAATGTACTATCAAGTCCGAGTCCAACGCTTAAGTAGTAACCGGAAATATCCTGCGCCATCACTCCAACCTTATGATAGCCTATATGGCTTTGGTTAAAAAGTCTCCCCAGCATCTTATTGGTCATGGCAACTTGCTTCAAATAGCTTTGTCCCATGATATTTAGTGACTCACCCAATACTGCTTCCGATTCATTATTTGTTCCTGATTGTGCACGATTAAGCGCTAATTGTTTTTGGCGCTTCTGGAGCAGCATATCGGAAATACCGCCTCCAAAATTATAAATAAATGCGTAAGTCCCACCGCTTTTTAATTTATGAGTATAATTACCTGAAACATATTGAGAAGAAGCAGTAGCATGGTCTATTTTAAGATTCACTTTTATAATACTGGAAGAATTACTTAATAAAGGGCCTGTAGCTTCCAATGCACCCTCCAGTCGCAATTCCGGGTTACTTGCGTTATTAAAAGTGACTGTCAACCTTTTCCCACTAAGATCGGCTGTATCATAAGTTCTAATAAATTCTATCATACATGAACCTGATACTACCTGGCACAGAGCTACCCTTAATTTGCTCTTATATTCAGCATGTATAACGTTATCTGTCCAACTGGGATCATAGTAATTAGTACCATCATAATAAAGTACTTGTTCTGTAGGAAATGGTGGTGCGGCTGGATATGCTTCCAATGTTTCTGCAATAATCGAATGACCGCCGATTACATCTCGAATATCACTGTTCGGGTAATTAGTCTTAAGATAATTGGCCAGATTTGTTGTATAATTTTCAAGAAGACTGCGTATATTAGTTTCATTTCTGTCTTCATTTAAATTCTGAACGAAATAACTGTTGAGTGCCAAGACATCG
>AWGX01000748.1 GCA_000495415.1 Smithella sp. ME-1
TTTTTTAATTCATTCCCGGTAAAATTCAGAAAAGGTCCTCCGGAAGCTGTCAAAATTATCCGCCGCAAATTTTTTATGTTCTGTCCTTCCAAACACTGGAATATTGCACTATGCTCACTATCAACCGGAATAATTTTCACTCTCTTTTTTGCTGCCTTGCCGGTTACAATTTCCCCGGCCATAACCATCGTTTCCTTGTTGGCTAAAGCGATATCCTT
>AWGX01000749.1 GCA_000495415.1 Smithella sp. ME-1
CGTCTGCGGAGCCTCCTCCTTGCCACTTCGATATCATCTTCGATTAAAAGCATTATAAAGATTAAGCCGTCCTATTTATATATTATAGCTGCTTTCCTTTATCCTTAGCCTCTTTATAAATTCTCCACATACACAACCCGATTGCCAGCAAAAAAGAACACAGCATAAAATTAGGGGTGGTCCCCAGAATTTCATCTACAAGGTAACCAATAAACAAGAAAAGAAAGGAAGCCAAGACCATCGCAAATCCCCATGCTGATAACATTAAAATTCCGCTTAATTTATTAAATTTATCCGGTTCTTCCTTTGGTTTTCTTCCTATCTGGTAACCCTTCATTTTACTCAAGCCACATCAAAACATGAAAATTAAAACACATTTAAGAAACTTTTTATACTTGGTTGGCGTTATTATACAGGCGTCATTTACTCTACCTGGATAAGGCTCATTAATCTTTTTATAAGATCCATTCCAAATTCTGTGAAGATGGCAATTAATATAATAAAAAGAATGAATACGATGATCAATTCGCGATTGCTTATTTTTTTATACTTTCTTTTTATTATCCAAAGAACGATGCAGCCTATAACCAAAGAGATCAGATGAGGTAAATAGTTCATTTCGTCCTCCTTTTCTTTGAAAAAGAATAATATTAACAAGAACACAAACTATTATAGTTTGAATATGAATTATTATATATTGTATTTGATTAAAATCCATTTTATTTTTAATGACACTCGCGGAGAGCGAATGAAATGATGCTCGAAGCGCAAGTGGAATTATCCCTGAAGCGTAGCGGAATGGGATGCTGAGACTCCAATCTGACCGTGTTTCACAAAAAAAGGCCGAATCGAAATTCGGCCTTTTTAGTTGATTCATTAATTTAAAATTAATTATTTGTCATCATCATCATCGTCGTCGAAGGCACCGACTTCGGATCCTTCGGGAATCTTTGACTCTAATGAACGGCTAATTCCGCGAACGAGAAGCAACATAATGAAAAATAGAATAATCATGGAAGCGATCAGAATAAAGATGACCGTTGCCGTCCATGCTTTAGCTTCCTTTTCAATTTCCTTGGATACTTTCATTGCTTCGTAGTTATATTTTTCAACATCTAATCCAAGTCCTACCCATCCAAAGCCGGCTGGCTCAGGAAGATTGGATGCATAAAACTTGATTGGCGCATAGGCTACAAACTTCGTAATCCCACCGAATTTGTACATTAATATTCCTGATTTTCCTGTTGCAGCTTCCTTGGCAATATTGAATATATTTGGATCCATAAAACCGAGTTGGAACATATTCAATGCTTCCGTACCTTTCTTGGCCATTTCCGAAGCGTTCTGAGCAGTAACAGTCGGAACCGTTGTTCCATTGGGATTGAGTCCGACAATATGGTAATCAGCCGGGTGAGAAACAATATATCCGCGATTGTCTACCATATAAGCGTAGTTTCCTGTGGAAGCATCTGTTTCAAAAACCCTTTCCGCTTGTGTAGGAACAAGTTGATCGGTGAATGCAGCAAGATGTCTATAATCCACAGCCAAAGTAATTATGCCAGCAAACCCATCTTTATTGAAGACCGGTGTTGCAAAACGGACAATTCCTTCAAATCTTTGTCCCTTATCAAATGCTGTCTTGTCCACATAAAAACCTGTTACAGGGGAAGCATAAATTTCACCTTTGTTTAGACTTTTTGTTTTAGCGAAAAAATCTTCAGATTTATATGTCGTATTGGCCGGGGTACTAACATTTACCCGTTTGTTTGCTGGCACTGCTTGGCCGTCAACGATTTTAATTTGTTCGTTGCCGGTTCTATCAATCAGAGCCATTTCTTTGTACAGAGGGATTAATACCTGCTGCACTTTGCCATCACGTTTTACCCAGATCAGTTTTTTATTTTCAGCAATAAACTGTTTGTAGACAGATTCTGTTGAGGGAATGATTGTTGAAACTTGTAAATCTTTTTTGCATTCCGTCAGGAACTTAGCAATTTCATTTGCTGTATTGACGGCTCTTGCCTTCATATCTTCCTGGGATTTATTATCGAGAACGTTAACGGTTCTCTCTTTTACAGTAACCCCCAGCTTAAACATGCCGTTGGCAATTAAGAAAGCCATTAATGATAAGGGGATTACGATAAGCAGGAAGAACACGCTTCCAATACTAAACGACCGCTTATCTTTATTAGTTTTTGACATTACTTTTCCCCCTAACCTTTGTTATTTTGTGTTAAATCGGTTTTTTATTAACCCAAAAAATAACGCATGTAAGGGTTAGCATACAGAAGTACAAGAGCTATAACCAAGCAATAAATAGCGATAGATTCAGCCATGGCCATACCGACCAACATGGTCATCATGATTTTACCTTGAACGCCAGGATTTCTTCCTACGGCATTACATGCAGCGTTACCGATAGATCCGATACCAAGAGCCGCACCGACAGCTCCTACTCCCATTGCTAAACCAGCACCAAGCATTGCTGCCATAGTAAATAGAGCTTTAGAGTTGGAATCAGTCGCTGGAATAGCCTCTGCTGCAAAAACGAACGGACTCGATACGAGCAGCGCTGCGATGGTTGTTATTACTGTAAAAATTCCTTTACAAAATTTGTGTAACATTGTTTGTCTCCTTTCATAATAAATTGTTTATTATTATTTCGTGCTTTCATAACATAAATAATTAGTCATGGAAAAGGGAAATAATTTAAACTTTAATCGTTTAAAAAGTATGCATGACTTATGCCATGATTTTAATATAAACAAAATATTTCATGGTAATATATTTTAAAAAGCATGGCTGAAGATGAAATATTAATCTAATCTATTGAGATTGTTTCAATTCACAATACAAAAGAAATGGAAAAATTTCCCCAACAAATACTCGCGAATTTTTTTTATTAACTGGATATCAACATATTTTAAAAACAGATTTAATATTTTGTTAAATAAATTGACATAAAACATTAAAATACATTTATTGACTTTTGTTTTTTTGTTAAATCATTTATAAATTGTTAAGCATGTTTTATAAGCATGCATGAAAATTACTTTTTTAATTTCTATTGAAATTTTTTATTAAGACCGCTAGTATTTCGTAATTTCTTTGTAAGAATAAAATACCATGAAAATTTATATTTAAAGGGTTATCATGCAAGAACTTCTAACAGCGATTACTTATCCCGTAGTATGGCTTGTTTGTTCTCATGTTTTGAAAATTGAAAACGGTTTGGCAAAACTTCTAATTTCACTTACAGCGGCAATTTTGGTGTATGTCTTAATAGGAATAAAGCTTTCCCATAAAGCAAGTAAAAAGGACAATGAAGATTAGGTGACATTATTTAGTAGAATTAGTAATCTTTCCCGTAGGGTTATTGATGTACGCATTTGGTTATCGAGCGCGGCCGTAATTATTCTGATTCTGTTGCTAATCCTGACGGTTAATTATGCCCGGGAAAAAGATATGGCAGAGTTATTTGGCCAGCAGCAACTTGCCAATGTAAAAAATACTGCAACAAGATTGTCAGAGGTTTTATCACTGGTTGAGAAAAATATTGCTTTATTTCCTCATTTTGATTTTCAATTTGAAAAAACTCCTGAAGAAATTGACAGATATTATAAAATATTGTCTTCCGATTGGGAAAATGCGCTCAGATCAATTGTCCTGCTTGATGCCAACGGTAAAATAAAAAGTTTTTATCCCCATGATAACCTACCTATAATAAATTTATCAGATCATTTTGAAATTATAAAAAAAGAACAAAAACAATATTTAAGCATAGCTGTGCCGGGTAAGTTGCATGTTGCCGATTTTAAACAAAAAGCAGGTCGGTATCTGTTAATAGGATGTCCTATTCAGCATCAAAGTGGTGAATTCGCAGGGGCTTGGATAGTCATTTTTTCTTTGGCAGTCGTTGTTAATAAATACGAAGAACAAGCCAGATATAATGAAATGGGAGAAGTATGGCTAATAGATGAAAAACAACAAATAATTATTCACGACAATCCTGCATTTATAGGAGAAAACATTGCCAGCCTGTTCAAAAACGGTAAAGAGGCGCAAATTGATTTTTTGGCGGGTCAAGGTGGTTATTTTGAAGCGATGGTTCTTCAGAAGGATACAAAACAGCAGCGTAGCGTGATTGCTTTTTATCCTTTACAGGCAGGGTATAAAAGATGGATTCTCTTTGTTGCAACTCCATACAGTCAGGTAATTTCACCTGTTCGTAAAACTTTTGTTTATACACTTTTCAGCTCGTTTTTACTCATTCTGGTAGTTATAATTGCAAGTATCTCTTTTGCTTACAAGGAGGGCAAAAGGCTGCGTATTAAAGAAGGAGAAAAAAGATTAAAAGAGCGGGAAGACTGGCAAGAAAAATTGTTACGAGAAAAGAAAATCATGGAAGGCATTATTGAAGGCTCTCCTATTCCCAGCTTTGTCATTAACAATGCACATAAGGTAATTTTATGGAATCGAGCCTGTACTGAACTTACCGGTTATTCAGCTGAAGATATGCTTGGTACCAATAATCAATACAAACCGTTTTATCCAACAAAAAGACCTGTTATTGCGGATTTAATAATCGACAATGAAACAGAGGATTTAAGTAAATATTATGGAGCTAAGCAAATAAAAAAATCGGACAATGTGTTGGGTGCTTATGAAGCAATCGATTACTTTGAAAATCTTGGTGGTCGTAGTCGTTTTTTGTATTTTTTAGCGGCTCCTATTTATGATGAAAAAGGGGAAATCATAGCTGCAATCGAAACGCTGCAGGATATTTCGCGCGAAAAAGAGATGACCAGAAGCCTAAACGAATATGCCGAGACATTGCAAAATGAATTAATAGAAAATATAGAACTGCGCAGGCAGATTGAAGAAATATACAACTACTTACAATCGATAATAAATAGTTTGCCGGATAAAATTTATGAAATTGATGAAAACGGCATTATCAACTATATGAGCAGTGGTTTAAAGAAAGGAGGAAGAGTCCAATCGCTTGAGTTTAAAGGGAAATATTTTTTAGATTTTGTTGCCCCTGGATACGAAGCGTTTGTCTTGTCCAAATGGCAAGATGCAAAAAAGGGCATTTATGACTCTTATGAAATTGAAGCAACGAGCAAAAATGGCCGTAAACACAATCTTCTGATTACAACGTCTCCTGTTATAGGGACCAATCATTTTATACTGGTTCAACGTGATATCACCGAATTTAAGAATCTGGAAAAGCAGCTGTACGAAAGTCAGAAATTGTCTGCTTTGGGACAGTTATCTGCTGGCATAGCCCATGAAATACGTAATCCGCTTTCTTCAATAAGAATGAGCTTGCAGATATTGGCAAAACGCATGAACCCCGAGGGGAATGATTTAAAGAGGTTTAGAATCGCGGAAAAAGAAGTGGACCATTTAGAAATGTTGGTCAATAACATTTTAGCCTTTGCCAAGCCGGTAGAACCAAAGAAAAGCCCAGTGGCATTGTCTAAGGTTCTGGAACAGGCCATAGCTCTGTCTGAAAAAGGAATTACCGATAAGAAGATTGAAATGCAGACAGAGTTCGGTGATATTCCTCCCGTCACAGTTGACGCGGCTATGATGACTGACGCGTTCCTGAATATAATCCGTAACGCCGTGGAAGCGTCGAAGGAACATGGCAAAATCAAAATTTCGCTGCGCTATGCTTATGAAAATCATCAGTCCGTTGTTGTGGAGGTTAAAGATGATGGAAGCGGTATTGACGAGCAAGACATGCCGCATATATTCAATCCCTTCTTTACGCGTAAGAATTATGGTACCGGATTAGGGCTTTCTCTGGTAAATAAAATAGTTGATATTCATCAGGGAATGATTAATATCTTCAGCAAAAAGAATGAAGGTACTAAGGTGCTTATCATTTTGCCAATAGAAACCGAAGGTGTGCTTTCATTACCAGTTTCGAATAACAAACAAGGTAAATAAATTATGCCGAGTATTCTAGTCATAGATGATGATGCTTCGATAGCTGAAACACTGGATTTGTATCTTACAGAAGAAGGTTACAAAGTCCGTACCGCATTGACCGGTACAGATGGTTTGAATAAATATGTGCAGGAGCCGTCGGATGTAGTAATTCTGGATATCCGTCTACCCGATGTTGACGGATTCACCGTACTTGAAGATCTCAAAGAGGAGAATGAAAACGTTAAAGTCATCATGATAACCGCTTTTCATGATATGGAGACAACCATTAACGCGATGAAGAGCGGTGCCTTTGATTATATCCATAAACCTGTTAATGTTGACGAACTCGACCTGGCAATTAAAAAAGCCCTGAAAACTCTGGAGATGGAAAAAAAGATCGACGGCCTTCTGATGGAACCGTCAAGAACTTTCCGCGTCGGAGACATTATTGGTACCGGCAACGAAATGCGGGAAATTTTTAAAACCATAGGAATTGTTTCCCAGAGTCGCACTACCGTTCTGATTCAAGGTGAGAGTGGCACGGGTAAGGAATTAATCGCCAAAGTAATACATAACAATACTTCGCCTGATGAACCTTTTATCGCCGTTAACTGTTCGGCGATTGTCGAAACTCTGCTGGAGTCGGAACTATTCGGCCATGAAAAAGGTTCGTTCACCGGAGCCGTTGCCAGAAAACTGGGCAAATTCGAACTGGCGAGATACGGCTCTGTTTTTTTGGATGAAATAAGCGAAATGTCCGTCAATCTTCAGGCGAAACTTCTGCGCGTTTTACAGGAGATGGAATTCGACAGGGTGGGCGGAAAAGATAAGGTTAAAGTCAACGCCCGTATTATGGCCGCGACCAATAAGGATTTAAAGACTCTGGTTAATGAAGGGAAATTTCGCGACGATTTATATTACCGCCTCAATATAGTATCCATTAACCTGCCGCCGCTGCGTGCGCGCCGTCAGGATATTCCGCAGCTGATTGATTATCTGCTGGCCAAAATCAATCTGGATTTGCACAAAAAAATTATCGGAGTTTCCGGTGAAGTAATGGAAATCTTCATGAATTATAACTGGCCGGGCAACGTCCGCGAGCTGGAAAATCTGCTTGTACGAGCTTGCGTTGTAGCTCAGGGACAGTTTTTGGGAGTCAGTGATTTTCCTGAGCTGGGTAAGGAGGACACAGCAAAACCGGTGTACGATGAAAAATCTGATTTGTTTAAACCATCGGAACCGGGGAAATTTCTAACTCTTGATGAAGTGGAAGAGCGCTACATCAGAAAAGTTATTAAAGAGACGGATAAGAACAAAGGTGAGATTTGCGATGTGTTGGGGGTTTCCAGGCCGACGCTCGAAAGAAAATTGGAAAAATATGGCATCACCTTTGAACGCGAGTAGCTGGGCTTTTGAAAAACGGCCATCTGCGGCGTTGCGCTGCAAACCCCACCGCTCAACGTATGAAACTATACGCCTCGCGGCAAGTTTCTTGCGCGCCTAGCATCTCAGCACT
>AWGX01000750.1 GCA_000495415.1 Smithella sp. ME-1
AAAAAATGCTCCACTATCTTTACAACCAGATCACCCAGATATTTTTCGTGATGGCGTGTATAGCCGGAAGATGTGTCGCTGAGTAAGAAACTCAGCTTTCGGCTGCCCATGCTTACATGAGTTCCATTGTTGGCCAGGCTGATGTTGGACAAATTGGGAAGAGATACCAGATTGTTGGTGATGATTCCTGCTTCGCGTAGTTTTAAAACAGCGTTAAACTGACTGCGGCTTAAAACACGGTGGCATAAATGCATATATTCGTATTTCTTTTCTCCTTCATCCCATCCTGACAGACATGGATTCATGAAAATTTCGCGATAGAATGAATCGGAGATACAGTTACTTAATAATTTCTGCCTTACAGGAGGATGAGGCGAAAAAAA
>AWGX01000751.1 GCA_000495415.1 Smithella sp. ME-1
CAATCGCCGATTGCGCCGAATAATTGTACCTGTTCCATCCTATTTTCTACCGTCATTTATTATGTCAGTATTTTTGTACCTTAAGAAGGGTCGTTCGACGTTCCCATACTTTTGCCTCTTGATTTTCCATAGCAATTAAACACCGATCACCATCAATTTTAACTATTTGACCGTAACCACTAAGGGAAATTCTTGGGGTCAGATCTTGGAATATAAGTTTTCTGACATCCTGTTATATTATTACCATCCATCATCATACTGATCAACTTGCTTTTTTTATTTTCCACATCCCGCCGCGTGCGGAACCTACGCGTGTGATCGCACCTTTGTTTTTCAGTTTCTTTAAATTATTCTCTACAGCCGTTGTGCCAATGCCGACTTGATCGGATAACTCATTGATCGTGATATGCGGGTTGGCGGCAATTGCATCCAGAATTTTTACTTCACTCCGGCTGAAATTATCTCCCCACTTTCTCCCCACTATTTCCGACCTTTTCACCCCACTTTTCACCCAATGGCGCTTTGTGGAAACGCACGGTGAAACCGCCGAATTCTTCGCGGAATTCCGGTTCCGGCAATCCGGCTTTTCTGCATTCGTCAACTATTTTGATTGTGCCGCGACCCCAGGCTTCGATCATGCCCGCCTTGAAAAAAACATCGGCCAGAAATTCATTGCGCGGTCTGGAAAAATGCCATTTCTTCAAATCATCAATTTTAATATCAGGCGGCAAGGTGCCTTCATTCCAGAGATTCAGTCTGTCGGGCTCAATCCGAAGCTGGGTGTGCGCACCCATGTAATTGCGATGAATCACAGCGTTGATGATCGCTTCGCGCAAGGCCTCTTCCGGGTATTCCAAGTTGTCCCTGCGGTAAATGCCTTCATACGTGATATTGGAAAGCAGATATTTTATGCGTAGCATTTCCATCGCTTTATCCACCAGATCAAACAGATTGCCTTCAATATCGTCCGTGCTGACCAAATCGGTGGCACTGACAAATTTGCCGATCTTGATATAGGCGGTGATGTAAAACTTTTTCGGATTTTTGCCGAAAAGCAAAAGGGCAGCGCGGCGCAATTTCCCTTTTTCCAGAAGGTTTAATTTCTGTAAAATCGCCGGTATGTTTTTTTCTTTCGCAATGAAAGGAATTCTTTTGCGGCCAGCTTCCGGAATTTATTGACGGCGGCGGTGTCAATGTCTTTGAGCGTGGCATTTTCTTCAATAAATCCGTCCCAGGAACGCCCGGATTTCCGCATCAGCATTTCCACCAAGACATGCCCTTTGATTTCAATTGAGGAACTGCCGCTTCGCGTATAAAAGCGACCATGATAAGAAATCGGCGCGGAAGAAGGCGCTACCGTTATTTCAATAACGTCCTTTCCTGCTTTCTTTTTGATTTTGACGTCGGGTGTTATTCCTAAAATATCTTTCGTTTTGTTGGGTATATCGTCCAGATAGCGAGTGGCGCCTTTCACACCTGTTGTTTTTCCCTCGTCGTCGATACCGATGTAGAGTTTTCCCCCGGATGAATTGGCAAACGCGCAAATGGTTTTCAGGCTGTTTTCATTCCAGGACTGTTTGAATTCCCTATTTTGATCTTCAATTTTACGCATGATAATTCTTTGCCCGTTTCAAATGGGTATGACGTGAATTTAATATGCGGACATCTTACAACTTCTCGATTATATTTCAAGAATAAATTTTTTACGTTGATATCAATGTTTACGAAATTTCTTTCTCCATTTTATGTCCTATGAATTTTTTTCTGTTGCAAAATATTTGCATCACAGAATCTGGATTTACCCTAAATACCCTAAAGGGCACTATAGGGGCACCGTGGCCCCGGTCAACCGGCATTCCCGACATACGCCGGGCAGGCTGCCAGTCTGCGAGCCGGGGAACGACAGGTGGTGAGGAATGCAGGCATTCATAACTGCATAGCATTTATTACTTCGCTTCGTTTTCTAATTTCAACTGCCGGATTAAAAAGCTGTCCAGTTGGTTGGCAAATGCCTGACGGTCTTTCTTGCTGAACTCTGCAGGGCCGCCTGTCATCATGCCATTATCTCTTAGTTCATTGAGCAAATCACGCATAGCCAGCCGGTCTTTGATGTTGTGTTCTGTGTAGAGTTTGCCGCGAGGATTAATTGCAAAAGCTTTTTTGGCGACTACACGGTCGGCAAGCGGGATATCGGCTGTTATCACGAGGTCTCCCGGTTGCACTAATTGTGCAATGCGATCATCAGCCACATCAGCACCCTCCGGAACCATGATCAGGGATACATTTGGCAATTTCTCCAGGCGCAACGGTTTATTAGCCACAAAGATGAGGGGAACGTTTAATCGCAAGGATGCTTTGATCAAAATATCTCTGATAACATTCGGGAAGGCATCAGCATCAACAAATATCTGCATAAAACCTCTGTTTAGATTTGTGCATGGCAAAATCCGTGTGTATCGAGACCTTTGGATCACTGTATAAAATCAGCAATTATGTCATACCGGCGAAGGAGACTGTG
>AWGX01000752.1 GCA_000495415.1 Smithella sp. ME-1
CAAGCTCCTCAGTCCGTAACATAAAAACATTTAAAACTGTCAGTGAGACAGGAACAATTATCGATTTTACAACAACGAACCTGACCAATACTGATCTTGCCGTTACAACGGATGATCGACGCAGTGAGGTGGTCGGTTTCTTCCGCGGTGAAAGCACTTACAACATAGAAAACTGGAAACTGGGTGACATTTTCCGTTCCAAACCGATTACAGTGGGCACACCTTCTACTTACTTTGAAGATATCAGGGATGCAAATCATGCTTTTGCTACGCACAGATCAACCCACGTTCGCGCTTCTGATCCCTATTCCGGAAGAGTTGTTCTTGTCGGAGCCAATGACGGTCAGTTACACGCTTTTAAAACAAGCGATGGAACGGAGGCATGGAGTTTTATTCCTCCCAATCTTTTATCAAGACTGAAAATGATTGCTCATAACACTCATCCGACAACTTTAACGCATCAAAGCTATGTCGACGGTCCGGTAAGTGTTGCCGATGCCTGGGTGCCTGAAGCAGCAAGCAGCGGAACTGCAAAAAGCGCCAGCGACTGGCAAACAATTCTACTGTTCGGAGAAGGACAGGGCGCCGGAACGAATCTCTGGAGTTCATCTACGAATTGCGATTCGGGATTCAATCAAACGTACTCGGCTACTTACCAATACTATTGCGGTTACCATTGCCTTAATGTAACAAGCTCTTTGAATCCTGCCTTGTGCGGACCGACAGGTTCAACCAGCAAGTGGCTGCGCCTGGGTTTATCCTCTTCTCAAATATATTTAGGCGCTCCATGGAGTTCACCGATGATCGGCCGGGTTTTGGTCAACGGTAACGAAAAATGGGTGGCTTTTATCGGCGGAGGATATTCCTCGCCCGGCGCGGCAGACAGCGGCAAGGGAATCTTTGTTTTTGATCTCGTAAACGGTAACCTCCTGTGGAGTTACACAAAAGCTAACAATTCTTCCCTTGATAATCCCATGCCGGCAACTCCGGCGATTGTGGATATTGACAACGACGGATTTATTGACACGGCCTATTTAGGCGATATCGGCAGCAATATGTGGCGGTTCAAGTTTTGCAGGGCAACGGACGGCACATCTTGCGGTACTTCCAACTGGACAGGCGGACGTCTCTTCGAAGCAACCAGTTCATCGGGAATTCGTCCGATTTACACCTCGGCTTCTGTGGCCAAGGACGATACTAACAACATATGGGTTTACTGGGGAACCGGCGACAAGCTCGATCCCACCAGCGCAAATGCCCAGGAAAAATTTTTCGCCGTGAAGGATATTGATTTTACCAGCACTCGCACCATCAATGATCTGGAAGACATTACTTCTGAAGGATCAACATACACCGATAGTGGGAAATATGGTTATTACATTAACCTTACCGGACAGGGAGAAAAGATGCTTGCTGAACCGACAGTTTTCGGAGGTGTAGTTTATTTTACCACGTATACACCACCAGCGGGAAATGATCCCTGTGCTCAAGGAGGAACAGCCAAATTATATGGAATCAATTACACTACCGGGGCTGGAGCGCTGAACATTATCGGTGCAGCACCTTCACCAACACTCCCGCGCTCCATGATTATAGGAGTGGGTATCGCTTCCGCACCGGTTGTTTCCATGAGACCGGGCACCGATGCAACACCGGATCTTTATGTAACCACCAGTGGAGGCGGCGGCATAGACGGCCAGACTCAACGGGCCAATATAACGCCGCAAAGCCTGATAAACCGGTCAAATATTCTTTTCTGGAGGGACACGCGGATAGAATAGTTGGTCATCCATGACCACAGAAATAATCTATGAAACATATTTGTCAGCGCGATACAGCTGTCTGGATTATCCAGTAAGGGCAATCCAGACAGCATTTTTTTGCTTTAAAAAATATTCTCTAAAATTTCTAATTTTAAATTACTACACATACTAACCGGTTAGGGTAAGCATATAAAGACTTTGCCGCCAATATTCAATTAATTATTTTGACATATTGTTCAATATAATTTATGGAAATAACAGTCAAATTTGTATAATTAGTTTTTTTGATTTAAAAATATTCTCTAAAATAAAGGAGCGATTTTATGAAAACAAAGATTACAGATTTGTTCGGAATTGAATATCCTATCATTCTTCCAGGTATGAGCTGGATCAGTGTACCGGAGCTTGTCGCCGCTGTTTGTAACGCCGGAGGTATCGGTTATCTCGCCACCGGCCCGTTAAGTCCGGCCAAAACCAGAGAATCCATCAAACGAATAAAAGAGCTTACGAACAAACCATTCGGTGTGGGCATTACACTCATAATGCCGGGAGCTATGGAAAATGCTAAAATAGCCCTTGAAGAAAAGGTTCCCGTCATCAACATATCGCTCGGGAAAGGTGAAGATTTAATTAAGAAAGCTCACGCATATAACGGCAAAGTAATAACTACTGTGACAACCGTTCAGCACGCACTCGCTGCTCAAAATTCGGGAGCGGATGCCCTTCAGGTAACCGGCTATGAAGCTGCAGCTCACGGCAGTCAGGTACCGACAATGGTTCTTGTTCCTGCGGTAGTGGATGCTGTTAAAGTGCCGGTAGTGGCAATTGGAGGGATCGCTGACGGGCGGGGAATGGCGGCAGCCTTCGCCCTTGGTGCCGAAGGTGTTGGAATGGGCACAAGACTTTCCATCACGAAGGAAAGTCCTGTGCATGATATCTGTAAGAAAAAACAATTGGAGAGCGATATTGAAGACACAATATATTCCAACAGGTTCGATGCGCTATACTGCAGGGTTTTAAAAACTCCTTCCGCTGAAAAAGCATATAAGCAGGGCCGCAATCTTCGCAAAGGACTAAAAGCATCATTTGTCATTGCCGAGTCACTGGATATTCCGTGGATGAAATTGGCAACAGCAGCTTCATCCGGCCCTAAAGGCGAAAAATCAGATAGGCATAAGGAATCTTCGGTAAAGCCCGATCCTTCTTCAAAACCGAAAGAAAAGAAATCTTTCATGGACAAATTTCTAAAAGTTCCCCGAACGGGAATGAACCTCATGCATATGGCCCAGGCCTACGTTGATATTCAAAAAGCAACAGAAACCGGCGATCTGGATAAAGGATTTTATCTTTCAGGACAGGTCCAGGGACTAATTCATGATATTCCGACAGTAGCAGAAGTAATTAACAGAACTGTTAAAGAATTTCTTAAAATTCAGGAAGAGAATGCGACAAGAATAAAATAGAGATTACATGCAAATTAGAGTTTTTTTACATGAAGATTGCCGTAAAAAAAGTTGTGCCGATCAGATACATCAGTAAAAATATTTACTGATGTATCTGTAATTATCTGCTCAGAAAAGATTTTTTTCTGCTGAGAGCCCACCTGGTAATCATATCAGATGAAAATCGAAACAGCGAAGGAGTGAAACGTTGGGTAAGCCAGAGCCATTTTGCCCTTAAGCCGGGTACCACCATAAACTTCTTCCGTGCAATAGAACGCAGTATTTGTATGATTACGGACTGAAGGTTTAACTGACCGGCCATATTTTTTAATATGCGGCTTTCATAGGGCATGGTTTTCATTTCCTCAAGCAGCATCGGTGTCTCTATCTCGGGAGGACATACTAAGGTCAGGTGAATCCCCTTCTGCTTTAATTCACCTCTAAGACATTCGGCAAAACCAACCAGGGCAAATTTTGAAGTACCGTAAGCAGTGTATCCGCACATACCCACTAATCCGGCCATAGAAGAAATTATGACAATATGCGATCCCTTTTTCATTGCGGGAAGAGCTTGAACGATAATATTACGAGTACCAAACAGATTTATTTTCATAATGGCATCGAATGTGTCGTAAGAAATGTTTGACAAATAATCACAGCTGATAATACCGGCACTATTAATTAAAATATCAGGCGCTCCAAATTCTTTTATCGACTGTGACACAACACGTGACAATTCGCTATTATCGGCAACATCCACACTCAGACATCGGATAAACTGTCCGGGAAAAACTTTGAACTTTTCTATATCACGGCGCGCATCTTCGAGTTTCGCGCTGTTTCGTGCGATGATAGTAAGATTGGCACCAAAGCTAAAAAGCTTGCGGGCAATTTCCAGACCTATCCCACTTGATCCACCAGTAATGTAAACATGCTTATTTTTGTAATAGTTCATGCTTATTCTCCTCTAAAATTATCATCTCCAGCGCAATACTTATTAATGGTCTCATAATGTGGTACCAACATGGTCATTCCCGCGAAGAGACTGTGT
>AWGX01000753.1 GCA_000495415.1 Smithella sp. ME-1
AATTCACGTTTGCCCAGTACAGCCCCATCAATAACAAATGTTGCCTGTCCGTGAGGAATTTCTGCCGGTTTATCCAGCTTTACCTGAGCGCGAACAAAAGCCTGTGGATTTATAGCGGGACGCGAAAGATATAGAAACTCCGCCGCCCATAATTCGTCTTTAATTTTTATTCGCTGTCTGCTTCCGGCCGTGATGTTCTTTTGCCCCAGTGACCAGATAGAATAAGTTGTATTTCGCGTTTCCGTGGGAGCCGCTCCCAGAGTTTCATCTTCGACGGTCATTTCCTGCTGCATTAATGCTGGTGCTGCCGCATCTTTATTGCGGGCCGCTTTGTAAAGTATTCTTGGTTTAATAATCCATTCCGGCATATCCGGAGGATTGGCATCTATTACCGGTTGGAGAGTGGCTAAATTTAACTGCACATTCTTCCAGTCTTCACCGGATGACTGCCAGATTTCCGCCTCCCAGGAAAAGGAAACGTTTTTGTTTGCGGGCAGAGCTTCGATACGGTAGAGAGGAAGCCATCCGCAAGCGGCAAGCGTGTATACGTAGTTTAAAGATAATTCATTTTGGGTGGAACCGGACAGCGTTAATGTTACTTCCCAGGTAGTTTCTTTACGACCTGCGGCTTGATTTAATTCTTCCTGAAGTTTCTTGATTTTTTTATCTAACTTTTCCAACTGAGTTTCAGCAGCAAATTTTTCCTGACTGGATTTCTGGACATTTTTTCCGATCGCGTCGGCCAGTTTATAGGAATCAGCAACGGTTTTTGTCTTTGCTTTTGTCTGCGCCTGCCAGAACTGAAGCTGTGTTTCGAGTGCCTGCAGTTTTGCCAGAGCTTCTTTTCTTTCACTTTCCAGTCCTGCTAGCTGCTTGCGTAACTCGGCGATTCGGGCTTCATCCTGGACCTGAACAGATTTTGTTTGAATATCGTCAATTTTTACCCGGCTGTCCGGAGCAGGAGAAACTACAAAAGATTCGATATCAGTCTGCGGAGGCAGAGTGAAAACAGCGCTGCACTTTCCTTTATCGCATTGAGGATGAATATTGGTAGTTTCTGAGATTTTTGCAGAGCTGGGAAACAGCGTGACTTCCTTTACAGTCGCCATGGAACACAGCGGAAACAGCAGAATTAAAGCAATGACCAACTTATGACTGATACAGAGATTATGTGATCTCATAATTTCCACCTCTCCTTTAACCGGTTATATTATTTTGTTTTTGTCCCCCGCTGGCGGGGGCAGG
>AWGX01000754.1 GCA_000495415.1 Smithella sp. ME-1
ATTATAGGAGCGCATGACGGTTACTTCACTTGCATCATATGCCATAACGGTTGTCGGTAAAATTGTTTTTTTATTCACCGAAACCCTCCTTGCGAATAAGGGGGTTTTATCAATTATCAATATTCTTGACAGTTTTGTTTATCTCGGTTATTTTTAAAGCATGGCAAAAATCAACAAAGGAGAACAAGCATGCCAAAAACAAAAATGATGAGATATTCACTCATATTTTTTCTGCTTTTACCCTTGATCACTTTTGCACAGACAGATGAAATAAAAAAATATAAAATAATAAAGGGAGATACGCTGTGGGATATATCCGAGAGAGATTTAGAAGATCCGTTCCTCTGGCCTGAAATCTGGAAAGAAAATTC
>AWGX01000755.1 GCA_000495415.1 Smithella sp. ME-1
AGAATAGGCTGCATGTACCGTTCAAAAATATTTAAAAATGATATCAGTAAAGTCGCTAACAGCAGAGGACAAACAACAACAAAACGAATAAACCATATGGTAGTTTTTTGTTGGGGCATCAGGATCGCATCGAGAATACCAAAAGTTGCGTAAAGAAGTGATCCCAATATCAAAAAGATGCGGATTTGAGGAAGTGATACACGATAGTAATTATTCAGAAACAGCGCTTCAAGGTTTGAAAATTTACCGGAAAATTTCAGTGTCAGCAGGTGCAATTTCATAACGAGTCTGATTATTTATGACTAATTATCCGATTTGTTTTAATTCTGTTTCTTACAATACCATTGATTGAGATTTATTTCCTTGGACAAACACCATATTCTTTTAAAAGCAGGTAGCATTAGCTCCTGTACGAATGAAACTGAGTTCAATAGTTCTTTAATTTTTTAATATATATCATCATAGCCGAAAAATAACAATATTCATTACAAGACTAAATTATTAGTCTTTACGAATGTTTATGTTTTAGACCTTCGGTAAACAACAAACTATGGACAAGCATACCCCCATCAAATGTATAAAAATTCTTCAAAAAAATATTTACGTTTCTTGACTCATTAATTGGCCTATGTTAAAGGTCAGGAAAATCGATTGGAGATTTTTTTCAGAATAATATATTAAGATTTCCTTTATAATACTGCTTGCCGCGATTTAATATTAATTAATCAACTGGTTGAAGTTGAGAATTTCAAAGTCGCGGGTTAACTCAATCACAAATTATATAGTCAATAAATGCCATGAAAAAATTATCTCATGTGAATAATGAAGGTCAGGTTCAGATGGTTGATGTTACAGCTAAGGCTCAGACAATCCGCAAGGCGAAAGCCCGGGGTATTGTTAAAATGGATCTCCGCACCCTGGATTTGATAGAAAAAGGTAAAATTGCCAAAGGTAATGTTTTGACAACGGCAAAAATTGCCGGCATTATGGCTGCAAAAAAAAACCAGTGAGCTTATTCCACTTTGTCATCCGTTGGAATTAACGGGAATTGACATAAATTTAAGTATTGATCATAAACACTCGCAAATTGTAATAGAATCTCAGGTGCAAACCACAGGGAAAACGGGTGTGGAAATGGAAGCTCTAACCGCGGTGAGCATG
Organism: Smithella sp. ME-1; assembly: GCA_000495415.1. The sequence continues at coordinate 1,162 of AWGX01000755.1, forward strand.
GCTGCCTTGACTATCTACGATATGTGTAAAGCTGTAAATAAAAAAATAGTTATCGGTGACATCATGCTTTTGGAAAAAAGCGGGGGCAAAAGCGGCACTTTTGTACGTTAGACTCCAATGTAACAAGAAAAAGGCGGTAAGATTGGCTAATCGAATTAACCATTTGATAATAATACCAAATGCTAAGAACTAATACTCATTCAATTAAAATAAAATCTGGAAACTAATAAATGACGCAAACTACTTTTAAAATTAAAAAGGCTTTTCTCATACCTTTCATCATTATAGTTGTTCTTATCTTCCTGCTGTTTCTAATCAGTCTGTTTAAAGGGCAAATGCTGGAGAAATTCATCCTGGCAATTTCCTTTGTCATTACCCTGTTTATTGCCGTGGAATCAATGAAAAGGAAAATTACAGCAACCAACAATGGTTTAAAGATAGAAAAATTTTTCAGAACAAAGGAATTTTCGTGGGCGGAAATAACGCAATTAGGTGTTGTAATTCTGCGTAACAAAATCTATTTCATATTAACAACAATCAAGGGATTTTATTTTTTTTCCAACTTAATAGAAAACCATGCTTTACTTATTCGTGCTATTGTGGATAAGCTGGACAATGAAAGAGTCGAAATAGAAATCAAAATTTATCTGGAAAATCCTATTGAACAGCGTTCTTTGATTGTGATGTGTTGGTTCGGTGTTTTAATCATTACTGCCTTTATAATTTTAAAGTTGTTATCATTTTAGGTTTTGAATTAATCACTCTTTCAAATACCTTTTTTCAGTAAATTTTATCCGAAAGGAGTACGCTTTTAATAATGCGATCGAAAAAGCATGCCAAGGCAGAAATTGTTATGAATGTGAAGTCAACCCCTTATGTGGCTGTTGAAGAAATAATGGAGAAAAAATTGGAGGACATTGCTACGATTTTATCTTCTTCCGGTGATCGCAAAAGCAAACTCTACGAAGAAGTTATGAGTATGGTGGAAAAAGGTCTATTTAAAATTGCTTTGCGCCGGTCAAACGGTGTAAAAAGCTCAGCTGCAGTTTTTTTAGGCATTAACCGTAACACATTTACCGATAAAATGGCTAAACTGGGTATTAGCTGCGGGAAAAATAATAAGTAGTTACTTAAAAAACCTTTATGACTAAAACTATTAAGAAAACTGTAACCTTATCTCCAAAGGTAATTTGTCTCTTAAAAAAAGGGGTTCGGATGACGACCCCTTTTTCTGTAGAAATCGGTGATGAAGTCAACCTGGAAAGGATCGCCAATACTTCAATAATCTACGGTGCCGCAAGGATTTACGGCGAAGATACGGCAATATCTTCGGAAGCAAAACTGGGTTTTGAAGGACCTGTCACACTGATTAATTGCCAACTGGGCAATGCGGTAGAACTCCGGGGAGGCTATTTCACCAATTCGGTGTTTTTAAACAAGGCAACCATGGGCAGTAACGCTCAGGTTCGTTCCGGTTGCCTTCTGGAAGAAGAAACAGGCGGAAATCATTGTGTAGGGTTAAAACAAACGATCCTCTTTCCTTTCGTACAGTTGGGAAGTCTGATAAATTTCTGTGATTGTCTCATGGCTGGAGGAACAAACCGCAGGAATCACAGCGAAGTGGGTAGTTCCTACATTCATTTCAATTTTACTCCACGGCAAAACAAAGCAACTCCTTCATTGATAGGCGATGTCCCGCGTGGCGTCATGTTGCGGGAACCACCGATCTTCCTGGGCGGTCAGGGTGGCATTGTGGGACCGGTACAAATTGACTATGGAACGGTAATTCCAGCAGGTATTATCTGCCGACAGGATTTTAAAACCGAAGGGATACATTGGACGTCGTTAACCTCGCTGGAAAAGAAGAAAGAGTCTGCCGGCGCATATGGCAGCGACATTAATCGAAAAGTTAACCATAACATAGAGTATCTGGCTAATTTATCAGCTTTGAGGCAGTGGTATCACCATGCACGTCGTGAATTTTTTATAAAAGAAACGTATGGCGAATTTCTTTACGCCGGAGCGTGCAGAGTTCTTGACGAAGCCATTTTAGAAAGAATCAAGCAGTTGCGCCTTTTTGCTCAAAGCATAGAAATTTCTATGAACGTAGTCACAAAAAAAATGGAAAAAATATACCCCGCCAGCCTGTCGCACGCTCAAAAACAGTTTTTGCAGAATTGGCCGCGAATGGAAGAATATCTTTCCGGTAACAATGAAGAAAAGATCGGGTTGAAGAAAAGAGACTCGTTTGTAAAAATAATGCAGCGTCTTTCGAAAAAAGGCAATTCGTATCTGGACGCTATACAATTGTTAACTCCTGCACAAACCCAGGAAGGCACAGACTGGTTAAGAAGTATTATTAAAAATATTATAGCTGAATGTATAAATAACAACACTAGCGCTTCGCGGCGGAAAGAAAGATAATGTTTGTTACGCGAATGCTTAATGCCATAAAAAATATGGGCCGGTTTTTTGCGACCTGTAAAGTATTTGTTGGAAAAAATCCAGCCGGCGTCTTCTCCCCGGCAATAATTTTCTTTCCGATTATGACTTCCCAGCTTAACTGCGGGTTTGCCGGATTAATGACTTTTCAGTCCGTCAAAAAACCTGCAGATTTATCCGAAGATCTTGCACTGGCAACGTTATGGGAAAAAATCAAAAAATTTAACTTAAAAAACGCCCTAAACGGAAAAATTACCGCGGAAAAATATTTAGACGGACTCGAAACGATCAGCTCACTGGAAAAAATCACTCTGGAACTAAAACAAGAAAGTAAACAGGAATTTCTTTTCTTTCAAACCGGAAGATTCAAAAAGCTTCTCAATTTAGCTAAAAAAATGAAGTTATTTTTGACGGAAGAAGAAAACATACTGGAAGATAACGCCATAAGATTCAGTTCCGCTGATCTGGAAATTATTAACAGCCGGCTTATTCTGTTCAAAGATATTCAATGGATTTTAGAAAAAGATATTCTGGCCAATTTTTCGAAAATATTTGATCTATCCGGCGCAGCTAAGATATCCGAAGTCAAGCCCGCAGCCTTTAAAAAATACCGGCAGATTAATTTACTGCTCAACGCGCTGGACCGTTTGGAAGTCCGGGGCAGAGATTCGGCAGGGCTGCAAATTGTCTTTACTCTGAAAAAAGAAAAAAACATCGAAGATATATTTCTTAAACTGAACGAAAAGAAAATATATGAAGATTATTCGAAGCGGGTGGAGGAAGGAGATCTTCTTAACGGCTCAATCAGCGTCGCTATTCACACATCCGGCGCAGCTAAGAAAGGAACATCTATTTCCTTTACGTATAAAACTTTTTCCATTGTCGGCGAACTGGGGCGCAATGTCAGCGATCTGAGGCAAACAATAAAAAAAGATGAGATTTTTCGGTGTTTTGCTTCTTTGGATACATCTTATGAGACCGCCCTGGTGCATACCCGATGGGCTTCTGTCGGTTCCATAACAGAAGAAAATTGTCATCCTGTAAATAATTATAAACCTAATCAGACAAGTCCGCTTTTCCTTTTTTATCAGGAATCCGCAGCAGCTCACATTAATGTTATCTTAAATGGTGATATTGATAATTATCCGGCATTATACAACAGCCTGGAGATAGACAAAGAATCCATCAATCCGGAAGTTACCACTGACACAAAAATTATCCCCCTGCAAATCGAAAAATATTTGAAGCAGGGGGAAAATCTTACCGAATCTTTCCGCCTCGCCGTTAATGATTTTGAAGGTTCGCATGCTATAGCAATGACCAGCGATCTGGAGCCTGGTAAGATTTATCTGGCACTCAAGGGTAGCGGTCAGTCGATTTATGTCGGCATAAGTACTGACCAGTACATGTTTTCTTCAGAGCTTTATGGTCTTGTGGAAGTAATGCCTCATTTTATTAAAATGAATGGGGAAATTAATGCTTCCGGTGAAAACATGGCAACGGGACAAATTTTTATTCTGGATCAAAACTCTTCCGGAAAGCTGGCTGGAATCAGGGCTTGTTATTATGATGGCACCCAAATTACTCTGAAAGAGAATTCCATACAAAAAGCTGAAATTACAACTCGGGATATTGATCGAGGGGATTATCCTCACTTTTTCCTCAAGGAAATTTCCGAATCGGCCGTCTCCATCAAGAGAACATTGCGAGGCAAATATCGAATTGTAACCGATAAAAATTCTTCACAACAGGTTATTTTCAATTTAGGCACAAATATCGTCCCTGCCGCTGTTCAATCAGGACTTAAAAACGGCTCTATCAATAACATCATCGTTATCGGCCATGGAACGGCAGCGGTTGCCGGAACAGTAGTTGCCGATGCTTTTGACCATTACTTAAAAGATAAGAACATAAAAGTAACGTCCAGACTGGCTTCCGAATTAAGCGGTTTTTTATTAAAAGAAGATCTTTCCGATACATTGGTTATTCCTATCACTCAGTCCGGAACCACGACAGATACCAATCGCGCCGTTGCCATGGCCAATGAACGCGGAGCTTCGGTTATTTCTATTGTCAACAGGAGACAATCGGACATCACTGCAAAATCGCACGGGGTATTTTATACAAGTGATGGTCGCGATATTGAAATGTCGGTGGCTTCTACCAAGGCTTTTTATTCCCAGATTATTGCGGGACAGATCCTGGCCCTTTTTATAGCACAATTTTCAGGTTCCAGAGCAGACGATTACATTGCAGCCAAACTGCGTAATTTGGAGGCAGCACCGCAACTGATGGCCCGTGTCTTTGCCCGAAGAGACCAAATTTCCGCCTCTGTTAAGAAAACGTCTGCTAAAAATTTCTGGGCTATCGTAGGAAGCGGCCCCAACAAAGCGGCAGCGGATGAAATCAGAATCAAGCTTAGTGAACTTTGTTATAAAACAATATCCTCCGACATAGTAGAAAACAAAAAACACATAGATTTGTCGGCCGAACCTTTAATTCTGGTTTGTGCTGCCGGAAACCCGGCACAGGTTATGGAGGATATTGTTAAAGAAGTAGCGATTTTCAAAGCACACAAAGCCGCCGTTGTTGTTTTTGCAGAAGAAGACGATCATCGTTTTGATAAAACTGCTGATGCTGTTATTTATATTCCTACCGCCAGGATGCCTCTACCGGTAATTCTCAATACAATGGCCGGACATTTATGGGGTTACTATGCCGCCTGCGGCATTAATGAAGAAGCTTTAATTTTTAAAGAATTCAGAAATAACCTGAGTATGGTCACGGTTAAACAAGACAAGAATAATTTTTCTCTTTACGAAAAAATTGCTGATGTCAGTCTGCGCCAAATAATCAATAAGTTTTATAAATCTTTCAATCATCATCGTAATGAAGGCGCATTTACTTTGTTAAGCGTCAGGACTATTTCCGATTTGGTACTTTTACTGAAATATGCCGCCGGAAAGTTGCCGCTGGAAGATTTCCGTCACGAATTCAAAACCGATAACGGTTTTGTTTCGCCGCTAAACTTCCTGGATGCCGTTCTGGGAAAAGCGATTGATGAACTTACACGGCCGATAGATGCCATTCGCCATCAAGCCAAAACGGTTACAGTCGGTACAACCCGTAGAGAAAAAATATTCAAAGGAGTCATTTTTGATTTACTGGAGCAGCTTAATTTTTCCGCGAAAGATTTAACCTACAAAAACGTTATGACTGTGAGCAGGATACAGCCTGTTGTTTTAGCTGTGCGTGGTTACACCATTTATGACATTAACAATCTTGACGCACAGGGCAATCCCGCAGAAGATTCGACAATCACCATTCTAAAAAAGGAAGGAATAGCCAGTCAGATGAAATCCCGTACAGAAACTTCCAGGCTGCTGATGGGAACAAAAAGAACTATTGTCAGCATGGGCCATGTTTATATCGGCAAAGGTAAAGCCGATGGAGCTTCAATAGTTATTTTGCCTTTGCGGGATAAAAATGATTTTGTCAAGAATCTGCTTTTACTTCATGTTGACTACAATGAGCATTTATCGCTTCGGGAAAAGAAGAAAGCTTTAGGTTATCGTTACAATGATATTCGCAACCTGGTTAATGAATACAACATCAACTGGGATGACAGTTATTTGGAAAATTTCCCGATCGCCGATTTGTTCAGTGAGCCGATGGAAACTCTGGCCGGACGTATTAAACAGCTGGTAAATACAAATAATTAAAGTTTACAACTTAAGCTTGCGGTTGAGGCGGTTGATCTTTTACAGTCATAACTACATGAAAAGTTTTGAGGACCAATTATGAAAACGAAATTCATCTTTGTCACCGGCGGCGTTCTTTCTTCACTGGGTAAAGGATTGGCTGCGGCATCAATTTCAGCCTTACTGGAGTGCCGTGGACTGAAAGTTACCAATCAAAAACTCGATCCTTATATTAATGTCGATCCAGGCACAATGAGCCCCTTCCAGCATGGCGAAGTCTTTGTCACCGACGACGGCGCGGAAACAGATCTTGATCTGGGACATTATGAGAGGTTCTGCTCTACCTGCATGGGAAAAAGCAACAACCTGACAACCGGACAGGTTTATTATTCAGTCATTACCAAAGAAAGGCGTGGCGATTATCTGGGTAAAACCGTGCAGGTTATTCCCCATATTACGAACGAAATAAAAGATTATATCCGCAAGACAGCAGCCGGCTTTGATGTTTCCATTGTAGAAATAGGAGGAACTGTTGGAGATATAGAAAGCCTTCCCTTTCTGGAAGCTATCCGCCAATTCCGCAATGAAGCAGGAAGAGAAAACGCAATTTTTATTCACTTAACATGGGTACCTCTCATCAAGACAGCGGGCGAGGTTAAAACAAAACCAACACAGCACAGTGTCAAGGCTTTGCGTGAGATAGGTATTCAGCCGGATATTCTTCTTTGCCGGACTGAAAATTTTCTTTCCGAAGATATTAAAGCCAAAATTGCTCTTTTCTGTAATGTAGAAGTAAACTCGGTTTTTACAGCCAAAGACGTCAATTGCATCTACGAAGTACCGCTGATTTTCCATCGGGAAGGACTCGATGCAAAAATTGTCGATCTTCTCAATATCTGGACGGGACAGCCGAAACTGGAAGTATGGGAAGACGTGGTTAGTAGGTTTAATAATCCACCAGATGAAGTATGTATTGGCATTGTCGGCAAATATGTCAACCTGACCGATTCCTACAAAAGCCTCAATGAAGCGCTTATGCACGGAGGAATAGCCAACAACTGCCGGGTTAAATTAAAATATATCGATTCTGAAAAAGTTGAAGCTGAAGGTATCGGCAAAACTCTGGATGACGTTGACGCTATACTGGTTCCAGGAGGATTCGGCATCCGCGGCATAGAAGGTATGATTCTTGCCGTCCAGCGCGCGCGGGAGAAAAAGATTCCATTCTTTGGAATTTGTCTGGGAATGCAGATGGCTGTTGTGGAATACGCCAGAAATATCTGCTCAATGAACAAAGCCAACAGTTCCGAATTTGACCCTGAAACACCCTATCCTGTCATCGACTTGCTGCCCGAACAGCGCAATGTAAAAGAAAAAGGTGCTTCTATGAGACTTGGCGCCTGGCCCTGCATTATCGAACCGGATTCCTTCGCTTTCACTGCCTATGGACAGAAAAAAATCTCGGAGCGGCATCGTCATCGCTATGAATTCAACAATGACTACAAAAAGACTCTTACCGACAAAGGCTTACGCATAACAGGCATTTCTCCTGACAGGCGTTTGGCGGAAATCGTGGAAATAAAAGACCATCCCTGGTTTCTGGGATGTCAATTTCACCCGGAATTCAAATCCAGGCCGATTAAGCCTCATCCGCTGTTCAGCAGATTCATTGAAGCCGCCTTAAAAAACGCTCAGAAAAAGAAACAGAAAGTAAAACAAAAGAAAAAAACCGCAAAGGCTAAATAGAAACATTAATTATTAATAAATAATTTCTAATATTGCGGCTCAGAAATTCGATGAACTTATGTTCTCTTGAAGTATATGAGTGGCCTGTTGATATAAAGAAAAAGCATTATGTCAAGAAAATTTAAGTATTTTTTGATAAATTTTAGAGCAAATTTACAAATTCCCTTTGAAAGCAATAAGATACGTAAATACAACAATCCAGTTTGTGCTTGACAGCTCCAAATAATTAAGCTAAGCAACAAGGCCTTATTTAGGGAAACTAAATATTTAAAACGCAGCAATGTAATATTTAATAAATTTTTTTGAAAAAAATTAGTTCAGGAGGATGCTTTTGGCAACACATAAATCAGCAGAAAAACGTGATCGACAGAATAAAAAACACCGCGCGCGCAATGTCGCCGCCAAGTCCGCACTAAAAACAAAGATTAAATCAGTAATTGAAAATGTAGATAGCAAAAACAAAGAAAAATCTATTAATGCTCTTAAGACTGCTGTCCCCGCACTGAATAAAGCAGCCAGTAAAGGCTTAATTCATAAAAAAAATGCTGCACGTAAAGTTTCCCGACTGACCAAAAAAGTCAATGCTGTTCAATGACATTCGCTGACAACAGGAAGCGTAAGTGAAATTATCCCCGAAGCAAAGCGGATGGGCACAAATAATATAGACATTAAAAAGGCCGGCTTTGAAACCGGCCTTTTTAATTTATTGGAATCCTCTCATTCCTCTCTCCACAAGAATTCATCTTTCTGTTTGCTTTGTCATTCATAATCATTTAAAAATGACGTAGAAGGCGATTTGATTATGATAAAAATATGTCAATGTGAAGTTGATGCACCTTCACGAAATAAACTTTTACCATACAGTAATCTATCCTCGGGTGATTCAATAGTAGAGATCGCCCGTCTGTTTATTAATACACCCTACAAAGCGGGAATGCTCGAATCTGCGGGCAAAGAGAATCTGGTTATAAATTGGTCGGCTTTCGATTGCACCACTTTTGTGGAAACTGTTCTTGCCTTTGCCAAATGCATACGGACCAGGGAAATTTCACATCATTATTTCAGAAAAAACTTAAAATTAATCCGTTACCGCCAGGGGAAGATTGATGGTTACTCTTCACGTCTACATTATTTTACCGATTGGCTGCGCGATAATGAAAACAAGAAGCTTTTATCCGATATATCGAGGAGTCTTGGCGGGAAACCCCAGCGAAAAAAAATCAATTTCATGACTTTCCATTGCCAATTATATCCGGCTTTACAGAACAAAACACAACTTTCCAGGATGGTCTTGGCAGAAAAGAAACTTTCCCGCAAAACTTTTTATATAATTGCCAAAGATAAAGTAACCAGGCGAGAATCAAGAATACATAACGGCGATATCATTGCTTTTGCGACAGATCAGCAAGGACTGGACGTAGCGCATGTTGGCTTTGCCATTTGGCAGGGAAAAAGCCTGCGACTTCTTCACGCTTCCAGCAAGGAAGGTGCAGTAGTCATTTCGAAAAAAACTCTTGCTGCTTATCTAAAATCCAACAAGAAATTCAACGGCATCATCGTCACTCGGCCGAAACAATTTAATAATTAATTTCAAAAGCATACCGCGGCGGCCAGGAGGAAGCTGACGACCCGGCATTCGCCGGGCATGTTCCGCCAACAAAGGTAGGCGAATGAAAATTAATTATTATCAGGGTTTCTCGAAATGATGATAATCCTTCGGCTGCTCAAAATTCCCGCCCCAATGCCAGCCTCGGTTGAGAAACTCCTTAACTACGGGATGATCTGCTATAAGTGTTCCCCTTTCTTTCGGCAGATATTTCGCCCCTTCGGGCGCTATAATGCCGTTGGGATAGATAACCGGATTTTGTACCGGATTGATATCTATCGCTTTACCCAGTGAATGCATTGATAATTTTGTCGTTCCTTCAATAACCCTGAAGTTGAAAGAGGAAGAATTATTATCCGCCATGGAACTATAATCATCCCATTGATAAGCAACTATGGGAACAACTTTTCCTACTGGAAACAGAGTTTTTTCAATAAAGTTAAATATCTCATAAACATCGTCTTCCAGTTCCTGATTGACGATAATCTGCCCCTGATGCTTTCTGCCGTCAAAAGAATAATAACAAACATCAACGATGGACAAGAGATCAATAATTTCCGGCGGCGCATTTGTCCCTTCTATCGCGTCAGAAAAACTCATGGAGCTGTCTATAATAGTTTCTTCCGTAAAAAACATTGTCATTTTCCTTTTATCGTTCTTTAATTATTGAATTCATCACATTCGCCGGCAATGATACTTCCCTATAAATTTCGCGAATAACATTATAATCCAGTCGATTGTAATTATCCAGAAAAGGCGTTATTACAAATCCTGCCATATCCACCGCTCCAGGTGAAACAAAAATTCTCTTTTCGTCCTTTGCGAAATATGAATCCGGACGGTGTTTTCGACGCATAAACACAGCCAACCGCCAGCAATTACCGGAATAATCGCAAATAATGTTAACCATCGGTTCATCACTTATCATCAGTACTTTTTGTGCTGTCGTCAGTAAATTTATAAATTGTTCGTTTAATGTTTTCGCACTCTTCGATTCCAGCAGAATTACAGAACGGTCGAAGAATTCCCATCTGCTGCATTTTACATAAGGAGTTTCTTTAACCGGCGACAGTTTTTTAAATTCCCGAAAGAAAGGTAGGCCGCTTTTGGGAACCGCCTGAAAATGCAGATGATCGGGTGCGGATGCGCCACATGCCGGACCATTGTATAGGATAGCATATTCAGGCGAAAAATCGGCTGCCATTTGCAAAAGAGAAGGCAGAGTGAATGTTATTTCCTGAGGTTCGTGTTTAAGTGTGGCTACTGTAAAATGATTTTTAAAAATCGGTGCCGGATTGCAAAGAATCAAAAACTTGCTTCTGTATAAAATTCCTTTCTGCTCCGTTGGCAGATTATCCTGACATAAAAAACATGGTCTGGACTTTATTGATTCCGCGTCAACTGCCGCTCCGCTGCTGACAGCGCGGGCGGGATTGTATTGTAAAACAACCATGTAATTTTCACCGCGGATCTCCCTGGATTGAACGGACGCCAGGTCACGACAGGCAACAGCGAATTTAGGCCAGCTTTTCTTTTGTTGCCTTAAAAGATTCAGACATAGAGTTTTTAATGATTTTTGTTTTTCTCCGGAATATTCAGCAAAAATTTTATTTTTAAAATCTTCTATCTTTTTATTCAACTTTTGCCGTTCTCTGATTTCAATGGAACGAAGCTCATCTTTGTAAAAATCGTTACGGTTTTTCATCTCAATGGAAAGGCCGGCATCCGTGTTACCCTTCCAGCGGCGGCACCAGTATAAATTTTCGTAAATTCTGCCGACTTTATATTCGCGGGTAATTCTCAAAGACACGGCGTAATCCTCGCCGTAACTGACATTGGGAAAACCAATCCGGCGAATAACGGATAAATCAAATGCCCGGGGAGCACCCATACCGTTGACCCGCAAAAGATTATTGTGACCGTTTTGCCGTGTCCATTCACGGTGGTCAATGAGACCGGGCGGAATTATTTTTAGACTCTCATCGACAATTGTGTATGAACCAACGACCATCATGTATTTTCCGGCACGCAGGACATCTACGATTTTCTGCAATGTTTGCGGCGAGCTGTAAAGATCATCGGAATCAAGTTGCACCACATAACGCCCGCAGTATGGCGAATAAATTGCTTCGTTCCAGCATCCGCCGATTCCCAGATCGCGCCGAGCAGGAATGATATGATGAACATGAGGATATTTATCGGTAAACTTTTTCAAAATATCCGTGGTTCCGTCCGTGGAATGATTATCAACAACGACAATATTGAAGGGGAAATCGGTCTTCTGTTTCAGGACGCTTTCCAAAGCATCGGCAATTGTCTTTTTACGGTTAAGCACTGGAATGACAATGCTTGCTTTCCATTGAAAATTACCATGTTCGTCTTCCGTGCTTGCTGTGCGCGGTGGAAGATATGCACCGATGCGCTTCAAATGATTTGTGGCAATTCTTTCCAACTTTTTCTGACGAAGAAAATTCTTTTTGGCAACATAATCAAAATGCGTTTCCTTTTTCCCGCCGGATTTTTTTATTTTTTGTTTATTCTCTGCTGACACAATGTATAGAAATTCCGTAATATGAACTATTTTATGGTCAATGGAAACTTTGAGACGCAAGGCGTATAAAGCCATCTCACCTTCAGAGGGCAGAGAGCCGTATTTCTGCAGACTTGATTTGATCGCGGCACAAGAAAACAAGAAAAGATGCCCGAAATTAAAATCGTCGCGGATACTGCCCGCCTGATAATCTATAAGCGGATGTTCAACGAGCCTATTCCCGTCGCGTAAAATAAAATCTGAATAAATCATGCCTGCCTGATTTGTTTCAGCAGTTTCAATCAGACGACGAAGGGATAATTTATCAACAATAATTTTTTTATCGGCATCAATTACCAGTAAATATTTGCCTGATATTTTTTCAAGATATGCAGAAATGTTTTTTATTTCTTGAACGGTATGTTTTTTGAAAAAAAAGAAATCTAGAGCCTCTTTTTCATCATTTATGGCCAGAAATATGAAACGGCCGAATTTTGGGACTGAAGGGGTCATAAACCACTTTTGTCATTCCGTACAAGCGAAGCGCGATACGG